>NZ_JBRREA010000025.1:0-64106 GCF_056759975.1 Stenotrophomonas sp. STEN031 | reverse complement strand
CCCCAACCCCTCTCCCGCAGGCGGGAGAGGGGCTTGAGCCAGAGCCAGAGCCAAAAACAAAAGCAATAACCAAAATCCAAAATCCAAAATCCAAAAAAAAAGGCGGAGATGCTATCTCCGCCCGCACAAAAGAGAGAACAACAAAAATCAGCTGCGACGCGCGCAATACACCGCATGCCCA
This sequence comes from Stenotrophomonas sp. STEN031, assembly GCF_056759975.1. NCBI lineage: Bacteria > Pseudomonadati > Pseudomonadota > Gammaproteobacteria > Lysobacterales > Lysobacteraceae > Stenotrophomonas > Stenotrophomonas sp. STEN031. The sequence continues at coordinate 63,925 of NZ_JBRREA010000025.1, read as the reverse complement.
GGCAATACCAGTTCGCCAGTTTCAACACCGCCCGCCACGGGGCCCGGCAGCGCCAAAGCCTGCCACTCACCCGCCGGCAACGCATGCCGCACGGTCTCGCCCGAAAGATTGAAGGCCAGCAACAAGGTCTCATCACCCGCCTGCCGCTCAAACAACAGCACCGGCTCAGCACTATCAAGAAAACGAATCGAACCCGAGACCAAGGCCGGATGCGCTTTGCGCCAGCTCAGGAAGCTGCGGAAGGCATGCAGCACCGAATCACCATCCACTTCCTGTACCTGTACCGACAAGGCCTGATGCTCGGCAGGAATCGGCAACCACGGCTTGCCGCTGGTAAACCCGGCCAATGCCTCATCGGTCCACGGCATCGGCGTACGGCAACCGTCACGGCCCTTGAAGTTCGGCCAGAAGGTAATCCCATACGGGTCCTGCAGCGCCTCGAACGGCACGTCCGCTTCGCCAAGACCCAGCTCTTCGCCCTGATAGATGCACACCGAGCCACGCAGCGAGCAGACCAGTGCCGCCAGCATCTTCGCCAGCGACGGCTTGGCCGGATGCCCGCCCCAACGGGTCACCGCACGCTGCACGTCATGGTTGGACACCGCCCAGCACGGCCAGGCCTCGCCCATCGCAGCTTCCAGTCGTTCGACGGTGCTGCGGATATAGCCCGCACTGTAATCGTCCACCAACAGTTCGAAGCTGTAGCCCATGTGCAGGCGGCCCGGCGCGGTGTACTCGGCAGTCGTCGCCAGCGAATCCTCCGAGGAAATCTCGCCCAGCGTCACCGCGCCCGGGTATTGGTCCAGCAAGGCGCGCAGGCGCTCCAGGAAGCCGATATTTTCCGGGCGGGTGTTGTTGTAGTAGTGGTACTGGAACGCATACGGATTGTCCGGGCTGAAACCACGGCCAATACGCTCGCTCTCTGGCTTCGCCGGGTTGTCACGCAGCTGCGCGTCGTGGAAGCAGAAATTGATCGAATCCAGGCGGAAGCCATCCACGCCACGGTCCAGCCAGAACTTCACGTAATCCAGGGTTGCCTGCTGCACCGCCGGATTGTGGAAATCCAGGTCCGGCTGCGAAGCCAGGAAGTTGTGCAGGAAATACTGCCGGCGCCGCGGCTCCCATTGCCAGGCCACGCCGCCGAAGATCGACAGCCAGTTGTTGGGCGGCGTGCCATCCTCGCGCGCATCGGCCCACACATACCAATCGGCCTTGGGATTGTCGCGGCTCTCGCGGCTTTCCTTGAACCAGGCGTGGTCTATCGAGGTATGGCTGAACACCTGGTCGATCATCACCTTCAGACCCAGCGCATGCGCCCTGGCCAGCAAGCGGTCGAAATCGGCCAGGTTGCCGAACAGCGGGTCCACATCGCGGTAGTCGGCGATGTCGTAGCCAAAATCGGCCATCGGCGACTTGAAGAACGGCGACACCCAGATCGCATCCACGCCCAGCGAGGCCACGTACTCCAGGCGATCGATGATGCCCGGCAGGTCGCCGACGCCGTCGCCATTGGTATCCAGGTAGCTGCGCGGGTAAATCTGGTAGATGACGGCACCGCGCCACCATGGAGTCTTGGACATCGAACGCCCCCCTACGGGCCTCAAAGCCCCTGTTTCAGGGCCGCGAAATGTATGCCGGCCAGCTTAGCGTCGGTGCTTTGCCGACGGTGTTGCTTGCATACGTATTCACTGCGCAAAGGCCCGGTTTCCTTCGGTTTTCGGCCCCGACGGGCCGCCCCGGCCGACTCCGCCTATAATCCCCCAGTACCCCCTGAAGTCTTCCTATGAGCATCGCTGAACATATCCGCCCCGCGCTGGGCCTGCCTGCCATCCAGACCTTTGCCGCAGCGGACATGGCTGCCGTCGATGCCCTGATCCGCCGCCGCCTGTCCTCGGACGTGGTGCTGATCAACCAGATCGCCGACCACATCGTCTCGGCCGGCGGCAAGCGCCTGCGTCCGATGCTGGTGATGCTGGCCGGCCATGCGGTCGGCGGCGCCGGCCCCGAGCACCACCAGCTGGCGGCGATCATCGAGTTCATCCACACCTCCACCCTGCTGCACGACGACGTGGTCGACGAGTCCGACCTGCGCCGCGGCCGCAGCACCGCCAATGCCCTGTGGGGCAATGCCCCCAGCGTGCTGGTCGGTGACTTCCTGTACTCGCGCAGCTTCCAGCTGATGGTCGAGCTGGAACGCATGGCGGTGATGCAGATCCTGGCCGACACCACCAACCGCATCGCCGAAGGCGAAGTGCTGCAGCTGCTGCACGTGCATAACCCGGATACCGACGAAGCCGCCTACCTGCGCGTGATCGAGCGCAAGACCGCGGTGCTGTTCGCCGCCGGCACCCGCCTGGGCGCGCTGGCTACCGGCGCCGACGAGGCCACCCAGCAAAAGCTTTACGACTACGGCATGCACCTGGGCTATGCGTTCCAAATCGCCGACGATGTGCTGGATTACTCCGCCAATGCCGACGAACTGGGCAAGAACCTGGGCGACGACCTGGCCGAGGGCAAGGCCACCCTGCCGCTGATCCACGCCATGGCGCACTCGGACGACGTGGTCCGTAACCGTCTGCGCGAGATCGTGCAGGACGGCGATGCCAGTGCGATGCCCGAAGTGTTGGCGGCGATCCACGCCACTGGCGGACTGGAGTACAGCCGCAAGCGTGCCGTGGAATATGCCAACGCCGCCGAGCAGGCGCTGGACGGCCTGCCGGAAACCGACGCCGTTGCCGCCCTGCGCGGTCTGGCCCGTTACGCCATCGAACGCAGTCACTGACCGCGATGGCAGGCCTGCAGCAGTTCAACGAGGACGAGCGTGCCGTGCTGTTGGCGGTGAAAGGCGTGGGAGCCACCGTGGTGGCCCGGCTGGAGCAGCTGGGGTTTCATTCCCTGGCGCAGCTGGCCGAAGCCGAAACCGGCGATGTCGTCAGCCAGGCTTCGGCGATGCTGGGCAGCAGTTGCTGGCGCAACAGCCCGCAGGCGCGGGCGGCGATCAGCGGGGCGATCGCGGCGGCCAAAGGTGTTGTAGGAGCGGCATAAGCCGCGAAGCCGCAGCTGTTCCCGGCGCCATTGAACGCCCGCAACCCTTGCTACATCCCGGGCGGGCGGCATTTGCAGCGATCTGACAGATAGCCAGCTTCGCGGCTTACGCCGCTCCTACAAACGGAATGCATTTCTGGCAAGGCCCCTGCCGAGCATGGCTCGGCACTACGCTCCCTCCCTTTGCCGTTGGCAAGGGGAGGGTTGGGGAGGGGTAGCTTCACCGCTTCTGATCTGGTCGTGGCTTCGTGGCTTATGCCGCCCCTACGATCTGATGCATTGCTGGTGAGGCCCCTGCCGAGCATGGCTCGGCACTACGCTCCCTCCCTTTGCCGTTGGCAAGGGGAGGGTTGGGGAGGGGTAGCTTTACCGCCTCTGATCTGGTCATGGCTTCGCGGCTTATGCCGCCCCTACGATCTGATGCATTACTGGTGAGGCCCCTGCCGAGCATGGTTCGGCACTACAGTGACGTCAGTCGCCCAGGCGCTCTTCCAGGAAGTTGTCCATCATCTTCCAGGCACGCTTGGCGGCGCGCGGGTCATACAGGCAGCCCGGTGGGCTGTTGGCGTCAGACTCGGCGAAGCAGTGCACCGCGCCGCTGAAATTGACGAACTGCCAGTCGGCCTTGGCGGCATCCATCTCGGCACCGAAATTGGCGATGTCCTCGGCGGTGATGCCGCGATCAGCGGCGCCATTGAGCACCAGCATCGGCACCTTGCCGCTGCCAGCCACTGCGGGGGCCGGCGTCGACAGGCCGCCATGCAGGCTCACCACGCCTGCCAATGGCAGGCCGGCACGGGCCATTTCCAGCACGGTGGTGCCGCCGAAGCAGAAGCCGACGGCGGCGATATGCGTCGCATCCAACGGTGCCTTGCCAGCCTGGCCTTTCAATGCCTCCAGCGCCGCCGCTGCGCGGGCGCGCAGCAGGCTGCGATCCTCGCGCAGGGGTTTGGACGCAGCGGCCGCTGCGTCGTTGTCCTGCGGGCGCACATTCTTGCCGTAGACATCAGCCACCAGCACCACATAGTCGTCGCCGGCAATCTGTTCGGCCTTGGCCACTGCCGAGGCATTCACGCCGCGCCAGTTGGGCACCATCACCACGCCGGGGCGACGGGCATCGCCCTCGTCGTCATAGACCAGCACGCCGCTGTAGGTGGCTCCCTGCAGCTGCCATTCAACCGGGCGCTGCTGCATCTTCGCGAACGCAGGAAAGGTTGCGCTTACGCACAACGCCAATACTGCCAACTGCAATTTCCTTGCTGCTTGCATGGGATTGCTCCGGTCAGGGTACCGGGAGAGTTTACGACCATACAGGGCACGCATGTCCGGATCTGCGCCGCCATCCGCCCCCACAGACACTGGCTCAATGTGCCCGCTGCATCGGACAATACTCGCCCCCTTCGACGAGGGGGCTCGGAATCTGACAAACAGCATTTACAAGGACGATCCCATTCAATGAAGAAGCTCACACCGACCCTCCTGTGTGCCGCGATACTGCTGCCATCAACGCCAGTTGGGGCAACGGAGTCCGTGATCGCGGAGACTTTCAGCGCGTTTTCGCGCTGCGATGCCGGCTTTTTTGAAAAGCTGCAGGCCAATGCCTCCGTCTGGGAAGCGCATGCAGTACTGAACCGCTCGACGAACGCAAGCTGGATCGCGGTTCCCGACCGGTATGAAGACAAGAAAAACACGATTGCCCTGAAAGACCCGCCAGCGGTGGCAGGAGTGACGCTGTCGTCCTACTTCGACGAATTCACCGATATGGAGAGAATGGGCCAGTACCTGTTCTGGGGATTCATTGCCGACGGATCACCTGATCACGTTGCCAAGCAGCTGGCCCCACTGCTTGATCACCCGGATAGCCTGCGCAAGTTGGGGCCGATGCATGCGCGCGCCGAGATCTGGGAGGACGGAAAATGGACAACTTCGTTCGGTCGCTCCGGAACCGTCCCCGGTACTCGCAAACTTGAGCGCGTGTTCCTGCTGGAACCCCACGGTGCAAACCAGACCCGCGTCAGCTGCTCTTTGCAAGGCGCTGTTGATGCAACGGTGTTGGGTGCAATCCGTCCGGACATTCCCGTTGCAGAGTACCCCGCGCCCGCGCAGGAGCTTGGTTTTGCCGACGTCACCGTACCGGCCGCGGTTATTGAAGCCATCAGCAGTCCGCTGCTCGCGCCGAAGTTCAGCCGCCTTACCTATACCTATACCTCCATCAACGACCAGAAGCCTTCCTCCATAACCGTCGAGCTGGTAGCGCAGGGAGACTTGATACACAGGACGGAAATCTACAGCAGGAACTTCAGCGTCCAGCGCCTCATGAAAGCCAACCTCATCCAGCTGAAGTCGAAGATGGAGGGCTCGCTTGGCGGACGCGTGTTACTGACCGATACCATCAGCGCCAACTTCCCGGCGAACTGGAACGAAGGACAGGTGCTGCGCTTCAACTCCAGCGGTCGCTATGCGCCGATCAAGGCGCGCGACAAAGCCATGGACACCTCGGCCACCTGCACCATCGGCACCCGCTTTCCTGCAAGCGAAATCTTTGCGTCCCTTCCCGGCGATGCCATCCGGCTGTCGTGTGACTACGGCGACCGTCAAAGCACCGATGCCTTCATCGAAGACCTCGGCGTGACCCTCACGCTGGATTCCACATCAGGGCGAGGCCGTAGCGTAGACCGGGTCACTGCCTTGGAAATTGTGCGCTGATGAGCGGAAACTGATCGGAGCCGACCGAAACCCTTCGTGGCGATCATCGTTGAGCCCACCGGCTTGAGGGCGGTCGCCGCGAAATCCATCATTCATCCCTGTTAATGCACGCCGCACCGCTGCTACTGCGTTGAAGCGATCCGCAGCGCCTTCCCTGCCCCTTCCCCTCATCCCTTTCCCTGCCCTATGAGCCTTGTAGAAACTTTCCTTTCCGGCCTTGTGCCGCGCTTGCCTGCAGACGATGTGCCAATGTGGCGCTGGGTGGAAGGCGCAAGCAAGTCCGACCTGCAACGCCTGCAGCGGCAATGGCCGCAAGTACCGGCGAGCCTGCTGGAGCTGCTGGCACAGGTGGATGGCAGCCACTACCGGGACTACCCGCAGGGTGAGGTCAATGTGCTGATGCTTGGCTCGGACGTCGGCGACGGCAGCTACCCCTACTACCTGCGGTCGGTGCAGCAGATCTTCGAGGACAGTGCGCAATGGGGCGACAGCATCCGTTCCATCTACGAAGACTGGCTGGACGATGAGCCGGAGATTCTGGGTGCAGGCATCGATGCCGACGTGCCGATGAGCAGGCGCCTGTGTTTCTCGCACTGCATGAACAACGGCGGCACCTCGATGCTGTACCTGGATTTCGATCCTGCGGAAGGCGGCATCAGTGGCCAGGTCGTACGCTACCTGCACGACCCTGACAGCTATGCGGTAATCGCGCCCAGCTTCGATGCCTACCTGCAGCAGCTGATCGACGGCGGTTACGCTTTCACCGACGAAGAAGAGTGATCTGCAGGTAATGGGTGGCGCCGACCGACAGTCAGCGCCACTTCGGCCTCGGCCAAGGCCTTAGAGGATGCCGATACCCGGAATGGCACTGATGCTGTCCGGATCGAATCCGGCCAGCTCGGCGAAGTGCCGTCCGCGCGCCACATAGTCCTTGTAGGCACCAAAGCTCGGCGCGCCCGGCGACAGCAGTACTACCCCGCCCTGCCCGCCTAATGCAGCACGCGCCAGCTCCACCGCATGCGGCAGATCGGTCGCGGCGTGCAGGCCGAAACCGCCAGCCTCGGCCAATGGCGCGAGCAGCGCATTGATGCGTGGACCGTTGTTACCCATGGTCACGATCTCGACCGGCGCGTTGTCGCGCATGTGCTCGGCGAAGTCCTGCCAATCCACGCCGCGATCATGCCCACCAACCAGCAAGGCGATGCGCTGCCCGGCGAAACAATCCAGGGCGGCCAGCGACGCATGCGGCGTGGTGCTGATCGAATCATTCACCCAACGCAAGCCATCGCGTTCGCCCAGCAGCTGCAAGCGATTCGGCAGAGGCCGGAAGCTTTGCACCGCAGGTGCCAAGGCAACCGCATCCAGACCAAGGGCTTCCAGCGCGGCCAACACCGCGCACAGGTTGCCGCGGTTGTGGCGGCCGGGCAGCGGTGTGTTCGAGGTGTCGAACACCGCCTGCCCACCGCGATGCACGACTTCGCCGACCATATGCCAGCCTGCGGGCTGGTTGAACCAGACGATCTGGCTGTGCGGCAGCTGCAGCGCGCGCAAGTGTTCGTCAGCGGCGTTGAGCACGGCGACGCGCGGATGACCGCCGGTCACCAACGACAGTTTGTCGTCGATGTAGCGCTGCTCGCTGCCGTGCCAGTCCAGATGCTCCGGAAAGATGTTCAGCACGATGGCGACGTCCGGCCGCGTACCGCTGCGGGCGACTTCGCCGGTCTGGTAGCTGGACAGTTCCACTGCCCAGTATTCCGGCGCTGGTTGCGGGTTCAATGCCTCCAGCAGCGGCAGACCGATATTGCCGATCAGGCCGGTACGATGCCCGGCCGCACGCAGCAGATGCGCCAGCAGCGAGGTGGTCGTGCTCTTGCCCTTGGTGCCGGTAACGCAGACCGTGTTCGGCAGCGTGCCATCGGCATCGGCGTGCTCGCTGAACCACAGCGAGGTGCCGCCGATGAACTGCGTACCCCGTGCCATGGCATGCTGCGCCTCGGGCTTGTACGGACTGATACCCGGTGACTTGATCACCACATCGAACGAAGCCAGCAGCTCACCACTGAGCTCGGTTTCAACGCGCAGATGCGCATCGCCCAGCGCCCGAATTTCCGCTGCTTCAGCAGCAGAACAAAGCACCGTCAAACGCGCAGGAAACCGATCTTCCGATTCCCGAGTCCCGATTCCCCATTCCCGATCACGCAGCGCGTGATAGGCCGCGCGGCCTTCACGGCCCCAGCCCCACAACGCGACGCGCTTGCCTTCAAGCTGCGAAATTCGCACGCAGACGCTCCCACAGTGCTGCCGGGATGCGGTGTTCACCATCGATGACCAGCAAGGGTTCGACCTGCAGTTCGTCGGCGGCCAAGGTCGGCTGGATCAGGCTGGCGAAGCGCTTGACCAGCACATCTTCCTTCCAGTCCGGACGCGATGCCAGGGTCGCCATTGCCGCGCGCGATTCCTTGCCCTCGCCCACGCACTCGAACGGTTTGTGGTCCTGGAACTCGAGCAGCGCGTCGTAGCCGCCGGCCTGCTCCATGTCATCCAGCAGGTTGCGGCCGAAGATGCGCACCAGCCGGATCTTCGGCATGAACGGGGCCAGCGCCAGGAACACGAAGTGGCACTTCGGGCAGACGCCGCACCAGCGGTTCACCGGGCGCTCGCCGAGGATGTGGAAATTGCGGTTGCAGCTGGAGAAATGCGCGTCGTAGAAATCGGTCTTGGCGAACTGACGGGCCACTGCCAGCTCCGACAGCGGACGCAGCAGCGAGTAGTAGTTCAGGTCGGCAGCGATGTACTGCTGCACGTAGTCACCAAACGCCTTCTCGAAGGCCCAGCCCTTGGACCACTGGTGGTTCACTTCGCCGGTACCGGCAATCTGGCTGCCGTAGCTGGCCGAGCGTTCGTTGGAGAACACCACCTGGTCCACACCCTGCACCACGGCGGCCAGCACCATGATCGCCGAGTTCACCGCGGTGACCGGGATATGCCCGTTCCACGCGCCCTGGCGATTGAGCTCGAACAGCTCCGGCGCCAGCGTGCGGCCGATGTTCAGCGTCGGCAGGCCGGTGCGCTCTGCACAGGCACGGATCAGCTGCGAGCCGCCGATCCAGGTAACGGTTTCGGCGACACCCGCATTGCGCAGGGCTTCGATGCTGACCAGCGAATCCTTGCCGCCACCGATGGCGACCAGGGCGTGGTGGGCCAGGCCGAGTGCCGGCGCGTTGCTCCCCTCTCCCTGCGGGAGAGGGGCCGGGGGTGAAGGTACGGCTGCGGCGGAAGCTGCGTCGGCTGACGCACCCTCTCCCCAACCCCTCTCCCGGGGGGAGAGGGGCACATTCACGGGCAGCTTGAACCGGTCGCGCAGGTTCAGGCCGTTGCGGTAGGCGAATTCGCCGAGGCCGTTGAAGTACACCGTCTCCACCAGCGCGGCGGTGGCCGCGTCGATGGCGTAGCTGTCGATGCTCACCTGCGACGGCACCGCTGCCTTGTAGTAGCTCACACCTGCGATCAGGTGCAGCAACTGCAAAGCGCGTTGCACCGCGGCCGCGCGCTCACCGTCCAACTGGAACGGCGCGCCCGGCACGGTGACGGTCTCGGTCATCTCCGGGCCGTCGTCGAAGGCGTATACCAGCCGCGCCACACCGGTGTCCGCAGCGAAATCGCAGCGGACGAAGCGGAAACGGGAAACCTGGTCTTTATCAAAAGCTGTCATGGCGTATCCGGGAATCAAACTGGCCGTTGCGCGTCAGCGCGCAACGGACGACAAAGGTTTTCGCATCAGGCGGACGTCACTGTGCATCATCAATCACGTCCTCGCGCGGCAAGGCGCGTTGGTTATAGGTACTGGCCATGCTGAAGCCATAGGCGCCGGCATCGGCGATGACCATCACATCGCCCGGGGCGGTCGCCGCCGGCAGCTTCACCCGCTCGGCAAACACATCGCTGGATTCGCAGATCGGGCCGACCACGCTGAAATCAACATCGCGGGCGGCATCCAGGCGCGACAGGTTGGCGATGTCGTGCCAGGCGTCGTACAGCGCCGGGCGCAGCAAGGCATTCATGCCGGCATCCAGGCCAACACGGCGCACGCCATCCTTCTCCACCACCTGGTTGGCGTGGGTCAGCAACACGCCGCACTCGGCGACCATGAAGCGGCCCGGCTCGATCGCCAGTTGGAAGGCCGGGTGCACCGCCTTGATATCGGCCAGGCCAGCGGCCCAGGCGTCCAGGTCGAACGGCTCATCGTCATCGCTGTACGGCACCGGCAGGCCGCCGCCGATATCGAGGATTTCAACGCTGCCGATGCGGCGCGCGAAGCCGGCCATTTCATCGACCATCTGCTTCCAATGGCCGCTGTTCTCGATGCCGCTGCCCAGGTGGGCGTGCACGCCGGTGATGCGGATATCCAGCGCGCGCGCAGCGGCGATGAACTCATCCACACGCAGCGCGGACAGGCCGAACTTGGAATCCTTGCCGCCGGTGTTCACCTTCTTGTGGTGACCATCGCCGTGGCCCAGGTCGATGCGCAGCCACAGCTTGCGGCCACGGAAAACCTCCGGCCAGCGCTGCAGCAGCTCGACGTTGTCGACGGTGACGTTGACGCCACGCGCCAGCACTGCCTGGTACTCGCTGATCGGCGCAAAGCTGGGGGTGAACAGCACGCGCTCCGGGCTGATGTCCGGCACCGAGGCAAACACCAGTTCCACCTCGCCCTGCGACACACACTCCAGGCCGAAGCCTTCGGCCGCCAGGGTGCGCAGGATCTCGGGGTGCGAGTTGGCCTTGATCGCATAGAAGCGGCGGTCGATGGCGTCGATGGCCTTCAACTGGCGGGCACGCTCGCGCACCTTGTCCAGGTCGTAGATATAGGCCGGCGTGCCCTGTGCGGCCAGCGCCAGCAGTTGCTTCTGCTTGGCCGGCGCATGCCACCACGGCGTCTGCCGCGGACGGATGCTGCCGATGATCTCGCGCCAGCGCGGGCCGAATACGTGTTCCTCGTAAACCGGCATCGCGCCACTGTCGATCAGCTCGGCGTGCAGGATGGGCAACAGCCCATCGGCATCGGCCTCGTCGATGACGAAGGTCAGGTTCAGGTCATTGGAGGACTGCGAGATCATGTGCACGCGCTCCTTGCCGAACGTGGCCCACACGTCCGAGAGCTTGTACAGCAGCGAGCGCATGCCACGGCCAACCAGGGTGATGGCCGCGCAGGGCACGATCACCTTGACCTTGCAGATTTCCGACAGGTCGGCCGACAGTGCGGCCAGCACATCGGTGCTGACCAGGTTTTCGGACGGGTCCAGCGACACGGTGACGTTGGTCTCGGCCGAACCGATCAGGTCCACCGACAGGCCGTGCTTCTTGAACAGGTTGAACACGTCGGACAGGAAACCGACCTGCTGCCACATGCCGATGCCTTCCATCGAGATCAGCACGATGCCGTTGCGGCGGCTGATCGCCTTGACCCCCGGCACCGGCTCGGCATTGCCGTCGATGCTGGTGCCCGGCATATGTGGGCGCTCGGTGTCGAGAATGGCCATCGGCACGCCGGCATCGCGGCAGGGCTTGATCGAGCGCGGGTGCAGCACCTTGGCACCGGTGGTGGCGATTTCCTGCGCTTCGTAATAGTCCAGGCGGGTCAGCAGGCGCGCGTCGGGCACGTCCTTGGGGTTGGCGCTGAACATGCCCGGCACGTCGGTCCAGATTTCCACGCGGCTGGCACCGAGCAGCGCGCCGAAATAGGCCGCCGACGTATCCGAACCACCGCGACCGAGGATGGCGGTGCCACCGTCGCCGTGGCGGGCGATGAAGCCCTGGGTGATCAGCAACTGCGTGGGCTGGGCCGCGAAACGCTGCTTGAAGCCCTCCTCGCCCTGCCACTGGCAGTTGACCGAAAGGCGCTGCGACCAGGCGGTCTGGTTGGGGGCCGGCGGCTGCGCATGCAGCCACTCACGGGCGTCCATCCAGCCAAAATCCAAGCCGGTGCTGCGCAGGTAGGCGGCACCGACGCTGGAGGACAGCAGTTCGCCCTGGCCCAGCACCTCGGCCTGCCAGTCCAGCGGACGGCTGGCCGCGCGCGGGTCGTCCAGCAGCGCCTGCAGCGCGGCCAGGCGTTCAGCCAGCACCTCGCGGCCCAGCTCCAGCTCGGCAAGGAAATCATTGTGGCGGCTGACCAGCGCGGCCACGCGCTCGCGGCTGTCGGCAGCGCCGTCGGCAATGGCGGTCAGTTCATTGGTGACGCCGGACAAGGCCGACACCACCACCAGCACCCTGCCACCGGTCTCGTCCGCACGTTTTTTCGCCAACTGACCGATCGTGTTCCAGCGATGACGACGCGACACCGAGGTGCCACCGAACTTGAGGACGATCCAGCGATCAGCAATTGGGGAAGCAGACATTGGCTTTGTGGGTTCACAGGTGGGAGAAAGACCCGGCAATGCGGGCGGAACTCCCGATTCTATGCCAAGCCGCTGAGGCAGGACGGCTGAGTTACCGGCGATACCATCGCCGCCCGGCCTCCCCTCCCGGGGCGAAGAAAGTAGCACTTGCAACGATCCGGGTCATCTTTGCGTGAATGGGGGCGGTTTGAGGGCTATGGCTATGGCTATGGCTATGGCTTTGGCTTTGGCACCCGCTTTTAAGAAGCCGTCATTCCCCCGCAGGCGGGAATCGCTCCTTCTCCTGCTCCTGCTCCTGCTCTGGCTATGGCTCTAGCAAAGGAAAAGCACAAAGCCCAGAGCGATTCCATCATGCGCGGGAATGATGGTTCAGTTGTTGGCAGATTGCGCTGAAACCAACACTTGACGACTTCCTGCATGCCCATGCCTAAGCTGTACCACCCCGCCCCACCCCAAAACCCATGCCTCCACGCCGTTACCTGCAACTGGACGTCTTCGCCGCCCGCCCCGGCAGCGGCAACCCCTTGGGTGTCATCCTCGACAGCGATGGCCTGGATACCGCCGCCATGCAAGCGCTCGCCGCCTGGCTGAACCTCTCCGAGACGGTGTTCTTCCTGCCGCCGGACGCCGGCGCCAGCTACCGCATCCGCATCTTCACCCCAAGCAGCGAACTGCCCTTCGCCGGCCATCCCAGCGTCGGCGCGGCCTGGGCGGCGGTCACCTCGGGCCTGGCAACGCCGCGTGATGGCCAGCTGCTGCAGCAATGCGCTGCAGGCCTGCTGCCGGTGCGGGTAAGCGGGCCGGAAGATGCTCCCACCCTCCTGTTGGCCAGCCCACCCGCCCGCCAGCATCCAACTGCGCCAGACGCTGTACCTGAACAACTGCAGGCCCTGCTCGCGCCCGGCCACAGCCCCGAACTCTGGGGCAACGGCCCCCGCTGGTGGCTGTTGCCGGCCCGCGATGCCGCCAGCGTCCGCGCACTGATGCCAGACATGCCCGCAATCGCCGACTGGAGCAATGCCACCGGCGCGACCGGTGTGGCGGTATTTGCTGCCGAAGCCGGCCCGGATCACGCGCTGGTAACGCGTGCGTTCTGCCCGGCCGATGCAGCCGACGTACCCGAGGACCCTGTCACCGGCAGTGCCAACGCCCTGATCGCGGCGTGGCTGCGGCAACACGGGCAACTACCCAAGGCTGATGGCAACTACGTCGTCAGCCAGGGCCGCGAAGTGGGCCGCGACGGTCGCGTCCAGATCGCAATCGACGCACAAGGAAGCGTCTGGATCGGCGGTCAGGTCCAACCGGTTATCGCAGGACAGGTGCACTGGTAAGCTGCCCAGCCGTCGTCTGGAAGCGATTTTCAATGTCTGTTCGCCGTTATCTGCAGTTGGATGTGTTTGCCGCCCGCGCCGGTGCTGGCAACGCGTTGGGCGTCATCGTTGACAGCGAGGGCCTGGACGACACCGCCCTGCAGGCCATCGCCGCCTGGCTAAACCTGTCCGAGACCATCTTCTTCCTGCCGCCCACCGAAGGCGCCAGTTACCACATCCGCATCTTCACCCCGAAGGGCGAGCTGCCCTTCGCAGGCCACCCCAGCGTCGGTGCCGCCTGGGCGGCGGTGGAACTGGGCCTGGCCACGCCCGATGACAACGGCCAGCTGATCCAGCAATGCGCCGCTGGTCTGCTGCCGGTGCGGGTACAGGGCGGGCGCTGGTTCCGCCAGATCCACGTGCGCAGCCCGCAGGCTGAACGCCGCAACGTCGCCGCCCCCGCACTGCCGGAAGGCCTGGCCGCATTGGCCAAGCCCGGCCATACCCCGGAACTGTGGAACAACGGTCCGGACTGGTGGTTGCTGGAAGCCGGCAGCGAGGCCGCCCTGCGCCGCTACAAGCCGGAGCTGGCCGCCATCGGCGCCCTGCCCGGCCGCGGCAAGCTGGCCGTGTACGCGCCCGCTGACCGCCCGGACGTGGGCTACCAATACGCCGTACGCGCCTTCGCCCCCGGCGTGGGCATCAACGAAGACCCGGTAACCGGCAGCGCCAATGCGCTGGTGGCCGCCCAGTTGCTGGCACAGGGTCGGATCAAGCCGTTCCAGCAATACCTGGCCAGCCAGGGCCGCGAACTCGGCCGCAATGGCGAGGTGCGGGTGGAAGTGGATGCCGAGTCCAACATCTGGATTGGCGGTGAAGTGCAGCAGGTGATTGCTGGGCAGATTGAGTGGTGACAGCGCAAGCGATGCCCGCTATTCCCTTCTCCCGCTCGCGGGAGAAGGTGCCCCGAAGGGGCGGATGAGGGGAAGCGTGCGAAGCACGCATGCCTTTGATTTTGCCTTTGCCGACAGCAACAACCAAAAAGCACCAAGCAAGCGGACTGCGTCCGCCTCCCCTCACCCCAACCCCTCTCCCGCAAGCGGGAGAGGGGCTAAAGCAAAAGCCAACTGCAACTGCCCAAACCAAGGCAACAGCCACGGCCAAAGCAGCAGCAACAGCAGCAACAGCAGCAACAGCAACAGCAACAGCAACAGCAACAGAACAGCCTTACAGCATTCGGACTCTCCCATGACCACCCGCCGCTTCCTGCAACTCGACGTCTTCGCCCCGCGCCCCGGCACCGGCAACCCGCTGGCCGTGGTCCTCGATGCCGATGGCCTGGACGATGCCGCCATGCAGGCCATCGCCCGTTGGACCCGCCTGCCTGAAACCACTTTCATCTTCGCCCCGACCAAGCCCGGCAGCAGCTACGGCATCCGCATGTTCGCCCCGCAGAAAGAGGTACCGTTCGCCGGCCATCCCAGCGTTGGCAGCGCGCATGCTGTGCTTGAAAGCGGCGTGGCTGCAGCCATCGACGGGCAACTGATACAGGACGGCATCGCCGGCCAACTGCCTTTGCAGATCAGCGAGCGCGATGGCATCCGCACCATCGCCATCCGTACCCCGCGTGCGTGGGTGGCCGAGGTCGTCAGCGCCAATGACCCGCGCCTGCAGCCGGCGATCCTCGGCTGGCCCTTGGGTGCGTTACCACCGGCACTGATGGACGGCGGTCGCCGCTGGTGGGTCGTGGAAGTGGCCAATGAAGCCGCCCTGCGCGCCCTCAGCCCGGACTGGGATGCCATTGCCACGCTGGCCGAGGCCACCGGCGCGATGGGCGTATTCGCCTATGCACGCACCGCTGGCGACAACTACCAACTGGTGGTGCGGGCATTCGTCGGCAATGGCCGTCGTTTTGAGGATGCTGCTTCCGGTGCCGCCAATGCGGTGCTGGCCGCCTGGTTGGACGAGCGCGATGCCCTGCCCGGCGTGGACAAGCGCTACACCGCCAGCCAGGGCCGCGAAGTCGGCCACGACGCCCTGCTGGAACTGCGCATCGACGAGCACGGCGATGTCTGGTCCGGCGGGCAGGTGCAGACTGTGATCCGCGGAACCATCGATTGGTGATGCGGTCAGAGACTCGCCAATAGCCGATCAAGACACGGAGTTCGGAATGCGCAGATGGATCTCGCTGCTGACGCTGTTGTTCGCCTTCACCGTGTGCGCTGCGCAACCGTCAGCGCAGCCGCAGAAAGCACTGTTCGTTGGCAACAGCCTCATCTACGTGGGCAACCTGCCAGCGACCTACGCTGCACTCAGCACCGCCAATGGCCATCCGCTGCAAAGTCAGATGATTGTCAAAGGTGGCGCGTTGCTTGACCAACGGGTTGCGGATGGCTCGGTTCAACGTGCTCTGGCCGAGCATCGCCCACAGCTATTGGTTCTGCAGGAACAAGGCGGCGCCCTGCTGTGCTGGCCCGACGAAGCCGCCTGTACGAAATCGCAGGCGGCGATTAGGACACTGGCAAAGGCAGGCAGCAACGCCGGCGCGCGCGTCCTGCTGCTGGGTAGCTACCAGGCACAAGCGGCAGCATCTGCCCGCCTGATCGCCAAGGAAGCAGCCGCCGCCGAACAGGCCGGCATTCCCTATGTGGCAATCTCCGAAGCCCTGCGCAGCGCCGCGGCCGCAGCCCCCGAATTGCAATGGTATGACGCTGACGGCATGCACCCGGGCCCGGCGCTGACCCTGCTTGATGCCATCCAGCTTTATCGTACCGCCCATGGCCGCCTGCCTGAGCACGGCTTCTCGGTGGCCGCGCCAATCTACCTGCCCAAAAGCGGGCTTGTTGCGGACCTGCGCGATGCCGATGCCGCCGCACCGCTCGCCGATACACCCACCCATATCCACTACCCGGATGCGATGATCCATCGGATCAACGCGCTGCTGCCATCCGCGCAGCCCTGACAACGAGTTCGCCATGCCCCACCTGACCGTCGAATACAGCAGCAACCTCGCCACCGCCATCACCCCGGCCGTGCTGCGCACCCTCAACCTTGCGCTGCTTGGCACAGGCCAATTCGAGGAGGCCGACATCAAATCGCGTGCGCTGGAGTTTGATTGCGTCGCGATCGGAACCACTGACAGCCCACGCGGCTTTGTGGCCGCGCGCTTGGCAATACTCAGCGGTCGCAGTAGCGAAATCAAACGCGAGTTGGCCGACACGCTGCTGGCCGCGCTTGAATCTGCCATCGCCGCTGGTGGAATGGAGCTGCAGATCAGCGCCGAAATTGTCGACATCGATCGTGACAGCTACGCAAAAGCCGTGATCCAGGCCGAGATCTGAGCGAACACCCGCCGCGATTGAAGTGCCGCTGAAGCCGCACTTAAATCCGCAGGACCGAGCGCCGTGACGCTCAGCTCTCGGCCATCTTGAAGCTGACCTTCGCACCATCAAACAAGGTGAGATAGGCATCATTTGCGCGCAGTTTGACGTCTACCCAGAAAATCATTTCCTTGGTCCCGGGAACAAACTCGGAGAACGAGGTATTGACGCTGAGCTCCACCTTTCCCCTATCGCCACGCGAGTTCAGCACTTCGCGCTGCAGGTTGCGCAGCTGGCTAACGCCTTCTGCGGTCAGTGCCAGCTCATAGGTTGTCACTGCGATATTCCTGCTGAGCACGCCGGGGCTGCGCTCGCCCTGGGTGCTGCCAATCAAACGCAGTGGCATCGCCGCGACGCGCGCAGCCTGCCCTTCTGGCTGCAGCTTCAAGGTCAGGCGGGTGGCCTCCGGGTTCAAGGTATTGCCGCGGGGAATCGCCACCTTGACCCGGATACCTGCAGGGTCCAATTGGACCAACGCTCGCTCATCCAATGAAGAAAGGCGCAGCGCGGTAGACAATGGGATCGAGGCGCAGCTGCACAACATCAGCAAGCACAGAAACACGGACGTTCTTGCAAAGAACATAGGAAAATACATCACAGCATCTCCTTGATGTTGGCACCTCCCCACTGACGCACCGGTTCCGGGAGCCCTCCCATGCTCCAACCGTGCCACTATTGCGGCAGACCTGCCATGGGATCAACAGCATGACGCCTGTTCACTTTCACTCCGTTTCGCCCTTTCTTGCTAGCGAGGACCTGCCTGTCAGCTTGGCCTTCTATCTCGACAAGCTCGGCTTCACCCTGGCCTGGGAATGGGGCCAACCCGCGGAGCTGGCGGCAGTCTGTCGTGACGAGGTCGAGCTGACGCTCGCCAGTCGCGCAGACGCCAAACCCGGCGGAATCAGCAGGTTGTACCTGCACATCGACGGCATCGATGACTATCACGGGCAGCTGCTGGCTGCCGGCGTTGCGATCACCGTTGCCATCGCCGACCGACCGTATGGCATGCGCGACTTCAGCGTCACCGATCCGGCCGGGAATGTGCTGTGTTTCGGGCAGGCGTTGCCGCAGCCGATGGGGGATGTGGGAACGGCGTAAGCCGTGAAGCTCGCACCCAGACAGGCAGGTCAACAACTGCAATCGCACACAAAGCGATTGCAGTTGCATCATCAGCTTCGCGGCTCACACCGCTCCCACAGCCCTGGCTGGCTTTCTTGCGAACAGATAGCCCAACCAGGCGAACGGGATATAGGCCAGCAGCACGTCCAACACCTCGAACCAACGCGGTGCTGGCAGCATGAAGCAGCTGGCGATGCCACCGGCCAGGAACAGCAAGCCGATCAGCAGGGCCGGCACTTTGCTGCTGCGCCCGACGATCCAGGTTGCCAGCACCGCACCAACAAAGGTGCCCAATGCATGGGCAAGGAAAGGAAACAGGAAGTGACGGGCCTCGAACAAGGGCATTGCGGCTTGCAGGCCTTCAGTCGTACGGGTGTCCGCACCCGCTGGCGGTGGCACCAGATGCCCGCCGAGCAGGATCAGCCCCATGTTCACCGCGCTGCCGGCGATCAAGCCCAGCACCACCGCCAGCAAGCCTTTCAGGAATGCACGCATCACCCTCTCCCACCCGTCCGATGATGGGCTGAGTATGATCCAAGCCCTGTCTTACCGCTTGCCTTCTTTCTGGAGATCCGTGTGTGCCACCGTCCCCTGCAGACTTACCAGGGCAGCTGCCATTGCGGCGCTGTCAGCTTCCGCATTCAAACCGACTTCCCGGAACTCACCACCTGCGATTGCTCGATCTGCCGGCGCAAGAACGCCTTGATGGTGAAGGTGCATGAATCCGCGTTCGAGCTGCTGTCCGGGCAGGAGACACTGGTGGAGTATCGGTTCCACACGATGACCGCGCACCACTATTTCTGCGGCACCTGCGGTATCTATCCGTTCCACCGCAAGCGGGTCACCCCAGACTACTACGGGGTGAATGTGTTCTGCCTGGAAGAGTTTGATCCGGAGGGGATTCCGGTACGGGCGACGGTTGGTGCGGGGATGGTCTGATCGGGCACCTGGAGGCGGCTTTGGCTTCGGCTTCGGCCCTGGCCTTTTCCCTTCTCCCGCATGCGGGAGAAGGTGCGCCGCAGGGGCGGATGAGGGCAGCTCTTGGCTTGTAGCTTCTGCTTCGCCTGCTGCATGCCGAGGTAAAGCGAAACTGCACGGCGCTTCGCACCGTCCCCTCACCCCAACCCCTCTCCCGCAGGCGGGAGAGGGGCTTGAGCAATCAGCGCCAGTTGTAGTTGAACGAAACACCAATGATGCGCGGATCGTTGTAGACCGCCGCCATGTAGTTCTCGATCACACCCTTGAGGTTCTTCTCGTTGGTGATGTTGCGGGCGAACGCCGCCACTTCCCAGGCGCCATAGCCGCCGGTATAGCCAACGCGCAGGCCACCTTCAAAGTTGCCCTTGGAGTAGAACTCCTTGCTGTCGTACAGCACGAACTGGGTTTCGCCCTGCTTGTTCCAATCGGTGGCGAAGAACACCGCGCCATCATCACCCACTGGAATGTCGTAACGCGCGGCCAGGTTCAGGTTGTACTTGGGTGCGTTCGGCAACGGGTTGCCGTCGATCTGGGCGTAGACATTGCTGCCGATCTTGATGGTCGGGTCGTTGACCGTACACACCACCACACCGTTCAACGCACAGGCCTGCGCATACACGCGCTTGTCCTGGATCTCGCTGTGCAGCAGGCTCAGGCCGGCGGTCAGCGACAGGTTCGGGATCGGACGCCAATCCATGTCGGCTTCCAGACCATAGGCACGCGCCTTGTCGGCATTGAACAACACGCCGTTGCCGTTGGAATCGTTGCCGTTGAGCTGGATGTCGTTGACGGTATAGGTGAAGCCGCTGACGTTCAGACGCAGGCGGTTGTCGAACAGGCTGCTCTTGATACCGGCTTCCCAGGACAGGATGGTTTCCGAATCAGCAGTGGTGAAGTCGGCATTGAATACCGCCGAGCGGCCCTGGATGGTCGGGCCACGGAAGCCACGTGCCACGCGTGCGTACAGGCTCAGCTCCGGGCTGACTTCATACATCGCGCTCAGGTCCCAGCTCGGCTGGGTGTCCGACATCTCGACGTTGTGGCGTCCCTTGTAGGTGACCAGACCGGCAGCGGTATCGGCGGTCTTCAGCAGGCGCGTGCTCTTCTCGTCCTTGGTCGCGCGGATACCTGCGGTCAGCGTCAACGCATCGGTGGCCTTCCAGCTCACCTGGCCGAAGCCTGCCCACGAGGTATTGATGTTGCGCAGGCGCACCCAGTTGTTGGGATTGCGTGCCGGCGTGTTGAGGAACCAGGCGCGCTGATAGAAGTCAGTGGTGTCGCGGCCATCGAAGTAGAACGCGCCAACCTGCCATGACAGCGGATCGGTGGCATTGGAGGCCAGGCGCAGCTCCTGGGTGAACTGGTCCAGGTCCTGCACCTGCCCCATCGACTGTCCGTATCCATTGGGCAGGCCATTGACCGGATAGTTCGCCGCCGCACCGCCGTCGGTATCGCCACGGCTGTAGCCGGAGGTGGTTTCGTAGGCGCTGATCGAGGTCAGCGTGGTGTTGCCGAAGTCGTAGGTTGCCTTCAGCGAGCCACCGTGGGTCTTGTAGGCCTGTGGGTTGTTGTCGGCTTCATCGAAGGCGACCTTATCGCGCGGCACATCGACGCGGTTGCTGCCCTTCACCAGCGCATTGCGCAGGAACAGGGTGGAGGTGCCTTCATAGTCGCGGGTATGCACGGAACCGAGCAGCGAGAACTGTTCGTTCGGCTTGTACAGCAGCTGCAGGCGCAGATTGCGGTCGTCGTAGCCGCCCATTGTGTCGTTCTTCGGCGTCACCGTGCCGTCGGCGCTGGGGCCGCGATAGGTGTTGTCCACCCAGTCGTCGCGGTGCTGGTACAGGGTGGAGACGCGGTAGGACAGCACGTCGTTGATCGCGCCGCCCATGCCACCGTCGATGGCCACCGTGTTGTAGCTGCCGTAGCTGATGTTGACCCGGCCACTCGGGTCCTGGCTGGGCTTGGCGGTGTCAAACTTGACGATGCCGGCGGTAGTGTTGCGGCCAAACAAGGAGCCCTGCGGGCCGCGCAGCACTTCCACCTGGTCCACGTCGTAGACCGGGTTGGACTTGAGCACCACGTGTTCCAGCACCACGTCGTCCTGGATGATGGAGACCGGCTGCGAGGCGCCGAGGTAGAAATCGATATTGCCCAGGCCGCGGATGTAGAAGCGCGGGAAGATGCGCCCGGTGGTGGTCTCGGCATAGAAGCTGGGGACGCGACCGGACAGCGCCAGCAAGGTGTCATCGGCACCTTCGGTATAGCTGCGCAGCGCCTCGCCCTGTACCACGCCCACCGACACCGGCACGTCCTGCAGGTTCTGCTCGCGGCGCTCGGCGGTGACCGTGATGGTATCCAATGCCGTCGCGGCGCTGCGCGCCTCGGTCGGCGCAGCATCCTGGGCCAGCGCGGTCTGCGCGGCCAGCGGCAGGATCAGCAATGCGCAGGCCTGGGCCAGCAGCGAGCGACGTGGAAAATCATGGGTAACGCGGGTAACTGCAGAAGCGGTGCGGTGACGCAGCATGGAATGGCCTTGGTTGGCAGTTGATGATTGCGCCCAGCCCGGACAGGGCCAATGACGCGGCATGAGGCGCGCAGATCATCACCGCACAAGGTTGCAATTCGATGGCATTGCCAGCGAACAACCCCGGAAAACCAAACGCCAGCGCAGGAGCCGATCGCTCCCACGCTGGCGATGACACCCTTCAATCAATTCCGCGCTCCAAGCGCTCAGCGCAGCTGGTCTTTCAGGAACAACCAGGTGATCAGGGTTGCATCCGGCCCCTGCGGATCGGTAAACGGCAAGCCGGACGTGCTGCCGCTCCACGCATGGCCCATGCCATGCACCAGATAGTCCTGGACCAGGGTCTTGCCACCGTAGTTGTAGTTCTTGACCGTATAGGCGCGCCCACCCGGGACCTGCCCGGCAACCGTGCTGGTCGGCACGTACTTGACCGAATCATTGTCCAGTCCATCATCAGCCAGATCATTGGTCTGCAGGAACTGACGCACCGCCTGCTGGCCGTTGACCGGATTGACCGTGGTATCGACGCTGCCATGGAACACCAGCACCGGCAACGGACGCGGCGACGGCGAGCCCGAGCACTGCCAGGCAAGCTTGCCATTGCTTTCCGGCGAGTAGATGCTGCCCGCCAGCAGCGCGTAGGCACTGCCGGATACGGTGGTCGCGCCTTTGTACATGCCGCCGGAATGGATGGCACCAGCTGCGAACACATCGGAGTAGCAGGCCAGCATGATCGAGGTCATCGCACCGCCGGCAGAGATGCCGGTGACATAGATCCGGCGCGGATCGACGGCATAGCCGCCCTTCACCGCATCGACGATGCCGGCCAGGATCGAAGCCTCGCCACTGCCACGTGCCTGGTTGATCGGCAGTTGCCAGTTCCAGCAGCGCGTCGGGTTGGAGGTAACGTTCTGCCGCGGATAGACCACGATGAAACCTTCGACGTCGGCGACATCATTGAAGCCCGAGGCCTCGCCCATCAGGT
This sequence comes from Stenotrophomonas sp. STEN031, assembly GCF_056759975.1. Lineage (NCBI taxonomy): Bacteria > Pseudomonadati > Pseudomonadota > Gammaproteobacteria > Lysobacterales > Lysobacteraceae > Stenotrophomonas > Stenotrophomonas sp. STEN031. The sequence goes on along the minus strand of NZ_JBRREA010000025.1, from coordinate 41,477 downwards.
TGGGCCCGTTGACGCAGCCGTGCAGTACCAGCAGCACTGGCAATGGCTGGGTTGCCTCATAGCCTGCCGGCACCCACACCTGGTATTCACGACTGCCAAACAGGTTGCCGTAAACCCCGAAGTCCCAATGCCCTACCGAGCCTGCGGCGAAGGTGCTGCCAGCCGATGCGAGCCATGTGCATAGCGCGAGCAAAGCGATCTTGATCGTATTGGTTGCAGATTTCATAACCAGATCCTCATACGTGAGTCGTGGATGAAGTCGTACCGGAAATCCTCGCGGGGCCGCCGCCAGGGTGTTGCGACGCCGCCGTCAAACCCAGCCGGTGGCGTAATAGATGCCGATCACCACGAACACCGCCAGCGTCTTGATGATGGTCACAGCGAAAATGTCCTTGTAGGCCTGTCGATGGGTCAGCCCGGTGACCATCAACAAGGTGATCACCGCACCGTTGTGCGGCAGGCTGTCCATGCCGCCCGAGGCCATCGAGGCAACCCGGTGCAGCACTTCCATCGGAATGCCGGCTGCCTGCGCGTTCTCGATGAAGGTCTCCGACATCGCCGCCAGGGCGATGCTCATGCCGCCCGAGGCAGAGCCGGTGACGCCAGCCAACCCCGTAACCGTGACCGCCTCATGCAAGAGCGGGTCCTTGATCGAACCCAAGGCATTGGCCACCACCATGAACCCCGGCAATGCGGCGATCACTGCGCCAAAGCCATACTCCGAGGCAGTGTTCATCGCGGCCAACAAGGCGCCACTGATCGCGGTCTTGGTGCCATCGGCAAACTGGGTCACCACCGGCCGCCAGGCCAACAGCATCACCGACAGGATGCCCACCAGCAGCGCGCCCTCCACTGCCCAGATCGCAGCGATCTTCGGCACCTCCTGCACCACCGGTGCGGACTTGCCGAGGATGGACGGCACGAAGCTGTGCTCGGCGCCGTACCAGTGCGGGATACCCAGGGTAAACAGCTTGTTTGATACGAACACCAACAACAGCGGCAATACCGCGATCCCGGCATGCGCGAGATTGGTACCGGTGAACGGCACCGGCTCGTTGACCAGGGTTGCCGGATCGCCATAGCCCTCACCGTTGCGCACGGCAACACGGCGTCGCCACTCCAGGTAGGCCATGCCCACCGCCAGCACGAAGATGCTGCCGAGGATGCCAAGCACCGGTGCGGCCCAGGTATCGGTGCCGAAGAAGGTGGTCGGAATGATGTTCTGGATCTGCGGCGTACCTGGCAGCGCATCCATGGTGAAGCTGAAACCGCCCACCGCCAGCGTCGCCGGAATCAGCCGCTTGGGGATATTGCTCTGGCGGAACATCTCGGCGGCAAACGGATAGACCGCGAACACCACCACGAACAACGACACGCCGCCGTAAGTGAGCAGGCCCGACACCAGCACGATCGACAGCATTGCCCGCTGCGGGCCGAGCAGGCGGATCGCCGCTCCGACTATCGATTTGGAAAAGCCAGACAGCTCAATCAGCTTGCCGAACACCGCGCCCAGCAGGAATACCGGGAAGTAGAGCTTCAGGAAGCCGACCATCTTGTCCATGAACAAGCCGGTGAACATCGGTGCCACCAGCGACGGGTCGGTCAGCAACACGGCGCCGAGTGCGGCAATCGGCGCGAACAGGATCACGCTGTAACCGCGGTAGGCCACCAGCATGAGGAAGCCCAGCGCTGCAAGTACGATCAGTAACGACATACGGCGCTTCCGAGTGGAGAGGCGCCCAGTATCCTGATCTGATGGCCGCTGCCGACTGGACCTAGGTCCACTCGCTGGTGCACATCCGCGTCGCTAGCCTTGGCTCCGAGGGTGGCATGCGGCCATCTACAACGCACTTGCCTGGGGAGGACCGAATGAAGCGGAATTGTTTGAGCCTGATGATCGGCGCGCTGTTGGCCTCCGGGCCGGCATTGGCACAGGAAGCACAACCGGCTGCGGCGACGGAGGGCAAGGCCGCTTCGGCCACCAACCTGGACAGCATCACCGTCACCGCGCGCAAGCGCGAGGAAACCCTGCAGGAAGTGCCGGTCGCGGTCACCGCCTTCACCTCCGAAGCGCTGGACAAGTTGAACGTGCAGGACATCGCCGATCTCGACTCACAGGTACCCAACCTGACCATCTACGCGGCGCGCGGCGCCAGCAGCACGGTCACCGCCTACATCCGCGGCGTCGGCCAGTCCGATCCCACCTGGGGCGCCGACCCGGGCGTGGGCATCTACCTGGATGACGTCTATATCGCGCGTCCACAAGGTGCGCTGCTGGACGTGTTCGACGTCTCGCGCATCGAAGTACTGCGCGGCCCGCAGGGCACGCTGTACGGCAAGAACACCATTGGCGGCGCGATCAAGTACATCTCGCGCGGCCTGCCCACGCAGGTCGAGGGCTATGCCCAGATCACCGCAGGCAACTACAACCAGCTTGATGCCAAGGCGGCCATCGGCGGCCCGTTGGGCGGCGCCGACAGCGGCCTGCGCGGGCGCATCGCGGTGGCCAGCATGAACCGCGATGGTTTCGGCGAGAACACGCTTACCGGCCAGCCAATCAGCGACAAGCAGATCAATGCCGCACGCCTGACCCTGGGCGCCTATGCAGGCGACGACTTCGATGTGCAGTTCGCCTTGGACTGGATCGATGACCAGTCCGGCATGCGTGGCTCGAAGATGCTGGCGCGCAACCCGTTCACCCCGGCCTACCCGCCGATGGACGATCGTTACGACATCCGTTCGGGCATGCAGAACCTCAACAGCGTCGAGACCAAGGGCGCCTCGGCTACGGTGAACTGGCGTCCGAACGACGATATTGCACTGAAGTATGTGGTCGCCAAGCGCGAATCCGACAGCCACTCCAACATCGACTTTGACACCACGCCGGTCAAGCTGGCCGACGTCGGGGGCTTCTACGAGGACAGCCAGGTCAGCAACGAACTGCAGTTGAACTACGACGCCGGCGGCCGTGTGCGCGGTGTGGTTGGCCTGTACCAGTTCAGTGGCGAGGCCGGCGGGCAGATCCGCAACAACTTCTTCAACCTGCAGTTCGGCGATACCCGTGGCAAGGTGCTGACCGACAGCATCGCCCTGTACGCGGACTGGACCTTCGACCTGACCAACAAGCTCAAGCTCGACGTCGGCGCCCGCTACACCGACGAGGACAAGCGTGCGGTCGTGTTGAACCGTTTCTACTCCGACGCGACCTTCAGCCGCCCGATCGCAGTCGCTGCGGACTTCGACAAGACCACCAACTTCAAGAACGTCTCGCCGAAGGTGTCGCTGGATTACCAGATTACCCCGGACATCATGGTCTACGGTCTGGCCACGCGTGGCTTCAAGTCCGGTGGCTACAACATCCGCGCCAACGCCGTGGCGGTGCCGCGCTCGGCCGAGCCGTTCGACGACGAGACCGTCGACAGCTTCGAGATCGGCAGCAAGATGGGCTTTCTTGACTCGCGCCTGTTCCTGAACCTGTCGGCCTTCCACAACAAGTACAAGGACATCCAGCTGTCGGTGTTCACCGGCATCGACACCAATGGCGACGGCGTCAACGATGCCTTCTTCGGCGACTTCACCAATGCCGGCAAGGGCACCGTCAACGGCCTGGAAATCGAGTACCAGTACCTGCCGACGGCCAACTGGCTGATCTCCGGCAACCTGGCCTGGCTGGACACCAAGTACGACGAGTACATGGACCGTGGCGTCAACGTCGCCAAGCAGATGAGGTTCACCAACGCGCCGGATTTCTCGGGTGCACTGAACGTGGAATACCGCACCGAGCTGGCCAATGGCAGCAACCTGTCCGCCCGCGTGGGCTATAGCTACCAGAGCGAAGTGTGGCCGACCACCGACCTGAGCCCAGTGATCCGCCAGGACGGCTATGGTCTGGTCAATGCCGGCGTGATCTGGAAGCTCAATGACGCCTGGACCTTCTCGCTGCAGGGCACCAACCTGGCCGACAAGGAATACCGCACCACCGGTTACAACATCCCGGCAGTCGGCACCCTGATCGGTTTCTATGGCCCGCCGCGCCAGTACAGTCTCAGCGTCCGCTACGATTTCTAGGAAACACCTGCATGACCCAGTCTTACGATGATCTGTACTGGAGCAGCAACGATGGCCTGCGCCTGCACGCGCGCGACCATGCACCGGCCCCGGGGCAATCGCCCCGCCGCACGGTGGTCTGCATTCCCGGCCTGACCCGCAATGCCGCTGACTTCGATGCACTGGCCGAAACGCTGACCGCGGCCGGCTGGCGCGTGCTTGCGGTCGACCTGCGTGGCCGTGCGGGGTCGGCACGAGCGACCGACCCGACCAGCTACAACCCGCGCACCTACGCCGACGACATGGTGGCGCTGCTGCGTTCGCAGAAAATTGCCAAGGCGGTGTTCATCGGCACCTCGCTGGGCGTGCTGGTCACCATCACCCTGGCCTCGCGCGCACCGGAGCTGATCGTAGCAGCGGTGCTCAACGACGCCGGTCCCAAGGTGCAACGCGAAGCCCTGGCGCGGATCGGCAAGTATGCCGGCAAACCGTTGCCACCAATGGATCTGGACCAAGCGGCCGCTTACGCCGAATCCATCGGCAAGGCATCCTTCCCGCGTTTCACCGCCGAGGACTGGCGGGCGATGGCCTCGCGCAGCTTCCGCCAGCGCGACGACGGCCTGCTGGAACTGGACTATGACCCGGCCATCATCCGCACCACCCGACCATGGGTGCTGTGGCTGTTGCGGCCGGTGTTGTGGCGCGCGGTGCGCGGACTGACCTCACGGGTGCCGGTGCTGGTGGTGCGCGGTGCGCTGTCCGATATCCTGCCTGCCGATGTTGCCCAGCAGATGGCGGCTACGTCGCCGAACGCCAGCCTGGTCGTCGTGCCGGATGTTGGTCACGCACCGACCTTGTCCGAGCCCGAGGCGCATGATGCGATCCTGACCCTGCTTGGACGCCTGCAATGAGCGCCGGTGACATGACCAGGGAATTGCCGGAAGCCCTGCAGGCACTGCAGCAATGGGCCGCAAGCGAACGCCTTGGCAAGACCACGCACATCGCGCAGGCGCGCATCGATGCCTTCGCCGAGGCCACCGGAGACCACAACTGGATTCACGTCGATCCGGCCCGTGCGCAGGCCGGTTTGCCAGGCGGGACGACCATCGCCCATGGTTTCCTGCTGCTCTCGCTCACCGTCGAGGAGGACGTGGCCGCACTGGTCGGCTTTCCCGGCATCGCCCACGTACTGAACTACGGTTTGAACAAGGTGCGCTTTCTGGCGCCGGTACCCAGCGGCACCGATATCCGGGTGCGATCACGCCTAGTCTCACTGGAACCGCGCCAGCCCGGGCAATGGCTGCTGACCCAGCACAAGAGCGTGGAGCTGCAGCCCGGCGGCGAGGTGGCATTGGCCGCCGAGCAGTTGTCACTGATCGTGATCGCGCCCTGACGCGTCCCTGCATGGCAAGCGACCGGCGGGCATCCAGCACGCCGGCCACGGTTCTCTCTACACTGGAGCGATGTTGACGCCCTCCATCGTCCTGTTCGCCTGCATCGCGTGGACCGTGCTGCTGTTCGGCGTTGCCCTGTGGGGCGAGCGCCAGGGTCACCGCCTCGGCAGGATCTGGCCAGCCATCTACGCGCTGTCGCTGGCCGTGCACTGCACTGCATGGACGTACTACGGCGCTGCTTCGCAGGGCGTGCAATGGGGCTTCCCGATCCCGCCCACCTTGATCGGTATGGCGCTGATCTTCGCCTTCGGCCTGCCCTTCCTCGCGCGCCTGGGCAGGCTGGCCAAACAGCACAACAGCGCCACCATCGCCGACCTGGTGGTTGCACGGCTGCGCACCGACCAAGGCCTTGGTGTGACCATCACCCTGGTCGCGCTGTTCGGCATCATTCCCTATATCGCGCTGCAGCTCAAGGCGGTGAGCCAGGGACTCAGTGCACTGCTCGGTGACCAGTTCGCCGCCAACGGCTGGCAACTGGACATGTCGTTCTGGTTCGCGCTGACAATGGCGGCATTCACCATGTTGTTCGGCGCGCGCAAGGCCTCGGCCACCGAGCACAACCGCGGCATCGTGGTCGCGCTGGGGCTGGAATCGCTGCTGAAGTTGGCGGCGCTGCTGGCGATTGGCCTGTATGCGGCGATCTCGGTGCATCGGGCCGGCACGCCCTTGCTGGAAAAGATGGCGCACCTGCCACCGCCGGCGGTTATCCCCGACTTCCTGACCATGGTCGCGCTGGGCGCGATGGCGGCCTTCACCCTGCCCCATCAGTTCCATGTCGGCGTGGTCGAGCTGCGCCAGTCTTCCGATCTGAAGACCGCACGCTGGCTGTTCCCGCTCTACCTGCTGCTGATCGGCCTACCCTCGGTGCCGATGGCCTTGTCCGGTGCTGCACAACTGCCTGCGTCGGTATCGCCGGATCTGTACGTACTGGCCTTGCCGCAGGAACGCGGCCACCACCTGCTGGCGCTGCTTGCCTACCTGGGCAGCCTGAGCGCGGCCACCGGCATGATGATCCTGTCCGGCCTGACCTTGTCGATCATGCTCGGCAACCACGGCTTTGGCTCGCATCTGCTGGGTGGCATGAACGGCGGCGGCAACGATGCGGGTGCCGACCTGCGCCCGCGCGTGCTGGCATTCCGCCGCGCCGGCATCCTCGCCGTATTCCTGATGTCGTGGCTGTACAGCCGCGCCATGAGCGGCACCGAGGCGCTCAGCGATTTCGGCCTGATGTCCTTCACCGCCCTGTCGCAGCTGGCGCCGGCGGTGCTGCTGGCGGTGTATCGGCCGCGTACGCCCTCGCCTGCGATCATGGCCGGCATCGTGCTGGGCTCGCTGGTCTGGCTGTGGCTGGTGTTGCTGCCGATGGTGATCCCGGCACCCGATCCAACAACCGGCGGCGAAGGATTGCACTGGCTGGCGCTGTTCTCGCTACGCATGCAGCCCGGCCACATCGCCATCAGCATGGGCGCCAGCCTGGCGGTCAACCTGGTCAGCGTTGCGCTGGTGTCACGCGCGATCCGCCCATCGGCGCCACTGCAGAAGGACGCCGTGGCCGCGGCATCCATGCGCAAGACCGCCGGCCGCTTCCTCGGGCCGGAACGGGCGCGGCAATTGATGGATGGGCATGCCGGACAGATGCTGGATGACGACCGCGTCACCGCCATCGAGCGCGAGCTGACCGCCGTGGTCGGCGCAGGCATGGCGCGGCTGTTGGTCGAGGCAGCACGTGACGGCGGCGCCGCGCCGCTGGATGCGGTCACCCGCGCCGTCGGTGAAGCGACGCAGGCACTGCGTTTCAACCAGCGGCTGCTGGAAGCCGCATTGGAAAACATGAGCCAGGGCATCAGCGTGGTCGATGCGCAGCTGCAGCTGGTGGCCTGGAACAGCCGTTATGCCGCGCTGTTCAAGTTCCCGCCCGAACTGCTGCAGGTCGGGCAGCCGGTCGCCAACCTCACCGCATGGGCGCTGGGCGAACTGAAGATCGGCGAGGCGCCGGGTGACAACGTCGGCAAGGCGCTGAACCGTCGCATCGCGCATATGCGCCGTGGCACGCCGCATCTGTCCGAACGCATCTTCCCTGACAACACCATCGTCGAAATCCGCGGCAACCCCATGCCAGGCGGCGGCTACGTTGCCACCTTCACCGATGTCACCGCATTCCGCATGGCCGAGGACGCGCTCAAACGCAGCAATGAGACCCTGGAGCTCCGCGTGCAGGACCGCACCGCGCGACTGGAACAGGCCGTGCACGAAGCCGAGCGCGCGAACGTGGCCAAGACGCGCTTCCTGACCGCGGTCGGCCACGACCTGATCCAGCCCCTGCACGCCGCACAGCTGCTCACCGATGCGATGTCACAGCACATCGAATCGGAGTTCCTGGACAGCTTCCTGCGCCAGATCCGCGGCGCCCTGGATTCCACCGATGACCTGCTGTCGGGCTTGCTGGATATATCGCGACTGGAAGCGGGTGGACTGGTCGCCGATCCTCGCCCCTTCGCCTTGTCGACCGTGCTTGATCCACTGGCACAGGAATTCGCCGTGCTGGCAGCCGCGCGCGGCCTGCAGTTCCGCTACGTGCGCAGCCGCGTCTGGGTGCACAGCGATCCGCTGCTGCTGCGCCGCGTGCTGCAGAACTTCCTCGCCAATGCCATCCGCTACACCCGCAGCGGTGGCGTGCTGCTCGGCGTCCGCCGCCACGGCGACACGCTGACCATCGGCGTGCATGACAGCGGCCCCGGCATCACCCCGGAGCAACAGAGTGTGGTGTTCGAGGAGTTCCATCGCGGTGATCGCAGCAATGGCCAAGGACTGGGGCTCGGCCTGGCGATTGCGCACCGCATTGCCGACCTGCTGCACGCACCGCTGGCACTGCACAGCGTGGTCAATCGTGGCTCGGCGTTCTCCATCACGGTGACACGCGCAAGCCCGCCACCGGCCACACGCAATGACTCGCCCTCTGGCGGCACCAGCACCATCAAGGGCACCCGCGTGCTGGTGGTCGACAACGATGCGGACGCGCTGCAGGCGATGCGGCAGCTGCTGCTGTCGTGGGGCTGCGAGGTAAGCGCGTACAGCGACGCCAGCGGGATCGGTGCATCCGCACAGGAGGCGGACCTGTGGTTGTTCGACTACCACCTCGACGACGGTGACACCGGCGTCCAGCTGTGGAAGCGCCTGGACGGCGCACGCAGGCAGCGGCCGACCGTCATCCTCAGCGCAGACACCGGCAGCGATACGCGCGAGGCAGTACGCGAAGTTGGGCTGTCACTGTTGAACAAGCCGTTCAAGCCACTGGCGCTGCGCTGGGCTATCAACCATCTGCTGGCTACGCGCAGCACCGCAGCAACGTGACCCGAAGCAGACACTGCCGGATCCGCTGATCGGCCAGCGCCATATCGCGGATCAGGCGTCCTGCGTCTCTTCGATCTGCCGCGATGGATCGTTCAGCCCCATCTCATGCAGTACGCGGATCGCCTGCGCGCGGTTGCGTACACCGAGCCGGCCCATGATGCGGGTCATATGTGCCTTGATCGTGCGCAGCTGCACGCCAAGGCGATCGGCGATCTGTTTGTTGAGCAGCCCTTCGGCCACCAGGCTCAGTACCTTGTACTGGTGCGCGGACAAGCTGGCCAAACGCGCGGCCAGATCGGCGTCCTTGCTGAAGGGCGCAACCCGGGCAACGGTTTCACGCAGCATCGCCGGTATCCAGCGCTCGCCATCCAGCACGGTCTGCAAGGCCTGCTGCAGGTCCACCAGCCCCGAACTCTTGGGCAGGTAGCCGGCAGCGCCGAGGTCGATGGCGCGGCGGATCACATGCGGTTCTTCATTGGCCGAAACGATGATGATCGCCAGCCCCGGCTGCAGAGCGCGGATCGTCGCCAATCCGGCAAGGCCATGGTTGCCCGGCATATGCAGGTCCAGCAGCATCAGGTCGATCTGCTGGCTCTCGATAACCTCCAGCACGCTGTCCAGCGAATCGGCCTCGCTGATCTGCAGGTCGTCAACCGCCTCTTCGGCCGCGCGATGCAAGGCTGCGCGGAACAAGGGGTGATCATCGGCGATAAGCAGGGTCGGCATGTCCTGGCGAGGTTAGCAAATTAAGCTTGGGCCGGGCACGGGTACCTAGGTACGCTGGCATGTAAACATTGGCTTGCTAGTGTGAGGCAATGAACATCCCCCGCCCCGTTACCCTGCTTTGCGCCGCGCTGCCGCTGTTGGGCTGCGTTTCCGTCATCCAGGCCGCGACGCCCAGCCCTGCCGCTGCCGTGCCCGTGTTCGAACAATGGCGCGAAACCGAGCACCGCGGCGGCGATGATCTGCTGACCGCAGGGTTGGGCCTCGATGGCCTGCGCGTCGCCACTGCACCGGCATTTGCCAGCGCAGGCCAGCCGACCGCCGAGGAAGCACGCCGCCGCGCGATCTGGAGCAGCTGGCGCGGCATTGCCGACCTCACCCCCGGCGGCGGCTTCGGCGATGTCTACGGCAATCTTCAGGCAGCACCGGGCCGGGAGTTTTCGGCCTATGCGCGCCTCTCCGGCGCACATCAGCCGCATCGCGTGCTGGTGCAGATTCCCGACAATTTCGATCCGGCAAAGCGCTGCCTGGTAGCCGCAGCCTCCTCCGGCTCGCGCGGCATCTACGGTGCGATTTCGGTTGCCGGCAGCTGGGGCCTGGCCCATGGCTGCGCGGTCGCCTATACCGACAAGGGCACCGGCAGCGACTATTACGACCTCGGCGCCAGAAGCGGCTTCCAGGCCGACGGTACGCCTGCGACGCAGGGCGCACTTGCCTTCGTTCCAACCGACACCAAAGCCACGCACGGCATCGCCTTCAAGCACGCCCATTCCGGTGACAACCCGGAAGCGGACTGGGGCCGGCACCTGCTGCAGGCGCTGCAGTTCGGCTTGCAGGCACTGGACCGCGCCTATCCGCAATCGGCACCGTTCACACCCGCCAATACGCGCACGCTGGGCGCAGGCGTTTCCAATGGCGGTGGCGCGGTACTGCGCGCGGCCGAGATCGAGGGCGACTGGTTCGACGCGGTGGTCGCAGGCGAACCGAATGTCTCGGTGGCCGGCGCCCCGCCGCTCTACGACTTCGTCACCCAATCCGCCCTGTTGATGCCCTGCGCGCTGCTTGCGCTGGATGATCTGCCGCAGCCGCCGATGCAGGCACAGGCAGCACCGGCATGGACCCAGCGGTGTGCCATCCTGAAATCGGCCGGACTGGTGCAAGGCGATGACACCGCCGCACAGGCACAGTCGGCACGCCAGCAACTCGCCGATGCCGGGCTCAGCGATGGCGCGTTGCGCGCCGGTGCGTTCTCGACCGGCTTCGACCTGTGGCGCGCAATCGCGGTGACCTATGCCTCGGCCTATGGTCGCTACGGCGCGGGCGAACATCCTTGCGCTTACAGCTACTCTGCTGTCGGTGCGGACGGCAAACCCGTTCCTGCAGCCGCCGAGCTGCGCGCAAGCTGGTGGAGCGAAGGCAGCGGCATTCCGCCCGGCAGTGGCGTGGTGCTGGTGGACGGCAATGCCGCACAGTCGACGGAGGACCCGCTGCGCGGGCTGAACTGCCTGCGTGCGCTCGGCCTGGGTGACAGCGCCGATGCCAAGCGCGTGCGCGCCGGCATTGCCGATGCTGCCGCCAAGGCGCCGCGTCGCGGTCTGCCGATTGTGATCATCCACGGCATCGACGACGGATTGGTGCCGATCAGCATGACCAGTGACCGCTATGTACCGCTCGCACGCACGGCGGGTACGCAGATCGCCTATTGGCGCGTAAGCAACGGCCAGCACTTCGACTCGCTGCTGGCCTTCCCGGATTATCGCAAGCGCTATGTGCCGCTGCTTCCCTACATGTTTGCGGCGATGGATCAGGTGTGGGATCACCTCGAAGATCCCGCGCGCGCCCTGCCGCAGGATGCGCTGATCCAGCCAAAGCCGCGCGCGGAAGCACCGTTGCAGCGCGCGCAGCTGTCCATTCCCACAGTCTCCGGCCGCTGACACGCTGCCAACCAGGGTATCCAGATGTCACTCGCTACAAGCCCCGACCAAGCCGAATCCAGCACCTACGCCTATCCGCTGCTGATCAAGCAGCTCCTGCACACACCGCTCGCGATCAATCCCGATCAGGAAATCGTCTACGGCGACAAGGTCCGCTTCGACTACCGCACGCTGCAGGCGCGTATCGGCCAACTGGCCGGCCTGCTGACGTCACTGGGCGTGAAGCCCGGCGACACCGTGGCAGTGATGGACTGGGACAGCAACCGCTACCTGGAAAGCTACTTCGCGGTGCCGATGATCGGCGCGGTGCTGATGACGGTGAACATCCGCCTGGCCCCGGAGCAGATCGCCTATACGCTGAATCACAGCAGCGCGCGGGTGATCCTGGCCAACCGCGAGTTCCTGCCGGTGCTGGAGAGCATTGAAGAGCAGCTGCCGGGCCTGCGCACGCGGGTGCTGCTGGACGATGAAGCAGGCCCGCTGCCGGATGGCTTCGCCACCGAGTACGAAGCCGGTCTGCGCGGCGCCGAGCCGGTCCGCAACTTCCCGGACTTCGACGAGAACACCCGCGCCACCATGTTCTATACGACCGGCACCACCGGTCTGCCCAAGGGCGTTCTCTTCAGCCATCGCCAGCTTGTCCTGCACTCATTGGCGGCGATGGCCGCGCTGGGCAGTGCGCCCAAGCAGGGCCGGCTGCATCGCGGCGATGTCTACATGCCGATCACGCCGATGTTCCATGTGCATGCCTGGGGCATGCCGTACGTGGCCACGCTGCTGGGCATCAAGCAGGTGTATCCGGGCCGCTACCTGCCGGGCAAGCTGCTGGACCTGATCGCGCGCGAGAAAGTGACGTTCTCGCATTGCGTACCAACCATCCTGCATATGCTGCTTGCCCATCCCACGTCGGCAGACACCGATCTGCGCGACTGGAAAGTCATCATCGGCGGCGCCGCACTGCCGCGTGCGCTCGCCCGGCAGGCCTTGGCACGCGGCATCGATATCTTCGGCGGCTACGGCATGTCCGAAACCTGCCCGCTGCTCACCCTCGCCCAGATCGATGTGGATGCCCTGGCCGGCACCGATGAGGAGCTGTCGCTGCGCACCAAGGCCGGTATTCCGGTACCGCTGGTCGAGCTGCGCATCGTCGATGAAGAGATGAACGAAGTCGCCCACGACGGCATCGCCACCGGCGAAGTGGTAGTGCGCGCCCCGTGGCTTACCCAGGGCTACCTCCACAATCCAGAAGCATCGCAAACCTTGTGGGCCGGCGGCTATCTGCATACCGGCGACATCGGCAACATCGACGGCGGCGGCTACCTGCTCGTCACCGACCGCATCAAGGACGTGATCAAGACCGGCGGCGAGTGGATCTCTTCACTCGCGCTGGAAGACATCATCGCCATGCACCCAGCGGTCAACGAGGTCGCGGTGATCGGCATTGCCGATGCCAAATGGGGCGAGCGGCCGCTGCCGCTGGTGGTCAGGCATGCAGGCAGCACGGTTACCGAGGCCGAGATCATCGAGCTGGTCGCCGCCCGCAGCCGCGCAGGCGACATCTCCCGCTACGCGATCCCCGACCGCGTCAGCTTCGTCGATTCGATAGAGCGCACCAGCGTCGGCAAGATCAACAAGAAGAAGCTGCGCAGCCTGCATGACCTGCCGGTGGGTCCAGCCGGCGGCTGAAATCGAGCTCGCGACAGAGGGTTTTGTAGGAGCGGTGTAAGCCGCGAAGCTGGCAGCAATGAAGTTACCAACAAGCCCGTAATCTGATGGATCACGAGCTTCGCGGCTGACGCCGCTCCTACAAAGAAGCACCACGCCAGCACTTCGCGGGCCGAAGCCAGAAGCGCGGTTTCTGTCAGCATTCCTGCAACGCAGATTTTGTAGGAGCGGCGTAAGCCGCGAAGCTCGCAGCAATGAAGCGATCAACATCCCCGTAAAGCGAGCTGCGCGGCTTACGCCGCTCCCACACAAAGAAGAAAACCGATGCCAAGGGTTTGGCATCGGTTTTCGGGTGACTCAACGTTCAAGTGGAAAGCACTACCGAAGCTGCGGGGGCTTCAGCCCTCCGGCGTAGCCGCCTTGTAAACCGGCTCACCATCAACCCAGGTCGACAGCACCTTCAGGTCATCCAGCTGGTCGGCAGCGACCTTCAACGGGTCACGATCCAGCACCACGAAGTCGGCTCGCAGGCCGCGCTGCAGCTTGCCGACCTGGGCTTCGTCATGACCCGCCCAGGCCGCGTCGCTGGTGAAGCCGCGAAGCGCTTCGGCGGCGCTCAGGCGCTGCTCCGGCTGCCAACCACCCGGCGGCTGGCCGTCGCGGTCCTGGCGAGTCACTGCCGCATACAGGCCCAAGCGCGGATCAACCTGCTCCACCGGGAAATCCGAGCCCAAGGCCAGACGCGCGCCACTATGCAGGAAGCGCTGCCAGGCGTAGGCACCCAGGATGCGTTCCGGCCCAACCCGCTGCTCGGCCCAACCCATGTCCGAGGTGGCATGGGTCGGCTGCATCGAGGCGATCACGCCGAGCTTGGCGAAGCGTGGGATGTCCTGCAGCGACACCACCTGCGAGTGTTCGATGCGCCAGCGATGATCGGCGTCCTTGTGGGTGCCCAGCACCTTCTCGTAGGTATCCAGCACGATGCGGTTGCCGCGATCACCGATCGCATGGGTGGCAACCTGCACCTTGCAGCCGTCGGCCTTGCGCACGGCGACTTCGAACTCCTCCGGCGAGGTCATCAGCAGGCCGTGGTTATGCGGGTCGTCGCTGTAAGCGGTGAGCAGGGCTGCACCGCGGCTGCCCAATGCGCCGTCCATGTACAGCTTGACCCCACGCATCTGCAGGCGGCCGCCAGGATGGGCGTACAGGCCGGCCTTGCACAGGTCCTCCAGCGCTTCGTTGTTGCCATCAGCATAGGCGTCGATGCGCAGCGGCAGCTTGCCCTGGTCGGCCAGACGCTTCATCAGCGCCAGGTCCTCGCGCGACACGCCCATGTCATGCACACCGGTCAGACCATTGCTGACCGCCGCCTGCAGCGCAGCCTGCAGGCGCTTTTCGCGCGAAGCATCGTCCAACGCGGGGATCTGCGAATAGACCAGCGACGCCGCACCATCGACCAGCACGCCACTCGGCTTGCCAGCAGCATCGCGAAGAATGCGCCCGCCCTCCGGCTGCCAATCACCGGACAACGACTTGCCGGCCTTTTCGGCAATGCGGATGGCTGCGCTGTTGACCCAGCCAGCATGGCCGTCGACACGTTCCAGGTAGAGCGGCCGCTGCGGGAAGGCAGCGTCCAGATCGGCAGCGGTGGGGAAATCGGTGTTGTCCCAACGGTTCTGGTCCCAGCCACGGCCCAGCAGCCACTCGCCTGGCGCCAGCGTCTTTTCGAACGCCTTCAGCCGTTCCAGCACTTCGCCACGGTTGCGCGCACCCGTCAGATCAGCCTGCATCAGGGTATTGCCAAGGCCCATGATGTGCGCGTGGGCATCGATCAAGCCTGGCACCACCGTCGCATTGCCGACGTCGATGCGCGGGGCCTGCGGGTACAACTGCAGCAGCGCATCGGCGCTGCCCACATCCAGTACCTTGCCGCTGTCACTTTCCCAGGCGATGGCGCCCACCAGCGGTAGCGCCGGATCGCCGGTGCGGATCGTATCGGCCACCAGCAGCTTGACCTCGGCCTGGGCCGGGACTGCATGCAGACAGGGGAGCAACAGGGCCACACAGGCAAAACGACGCATCACGCACCCTCCAGAACGGAATGCGTGGACTATGCCGTCATCCATCCGGCCTGACAAACCGTGCCCTGCACCTCATTCGGGCAGAAACGCCCGTCGTGCTCAGTCGGCGCTTACGTCGACGCGTACGCGGATCTGTTCGCCCGGGTGGTAATCGCGATGGGTGCGGTATTGCCGGCCCGCGTATTCGTAGGTGACGTCGTAGCCATCGACCCGCTCGCTCTCGCTGCCATAGCCGCTGGGCTCGCAGACGCGCACGTCACCGCGCTGGTAATTGGGCCGGTTGCTGGCTTCGTAGATGGCGCGCCCCGCGGCGCCGCCTGCAATGGTACCGACCGCGGTGCCCAGGTAGCGGCCGTCGCCGCCGCCGATGCGGCTGCCGAGCACGGCGCCAGCCAGGCCACCGATCACCGTCGCCAGTTGCCGGCCAGTCTCGTTGCCCTGCCGGTACTGGCCGTTGTCATAGCCGCGTTCGTCGTAGCCGTCGTTGCGATAGGTGTTGTTGCCGTAGCGATTGTTGCCATAGCCGCCGACCTGGTAGCCATTGTTGTCCACATAGCCGCCATCATTGCGCTCATAGCAGCGCTCATTGCGACCCTGGCTGCCATTGACGATGACCGGGTCCACCCGCACCACTCGCGCGTAGTCGTACACCGCGCCATTGGTAAGGGTGTTACCGCCGCGGTACTGGCCGTCGTCGTAACGGGGATCCGGCCGGTACTGACCGTCATCGTAAGAGTCGTTGGGACGATATTGGCCATCGTCATAACGCTGCGCGGACGCATCGGCGGCAACCAGCCCACCGGCAAACAGGACAGCGGCAACAGCTAGCGATCGACACATGGCAGCAACCACTCCGGCGGGAATGAGGAACGAGGTATGGGAATGCTCAGGCGCGACGGGTGAAACGATCCTGAACCGGCCCGGCTAGCGTCCCACGCTGGCCGGGCCAAGACCCTGTCAGGCTGAAAACTCGGTATCCAGGCTGATCGGTACCGCACTGAGTGCCTTGGAGACGGGGCAGTTCTGCTTGGCGTCATCGGCAATTGCGCGGAACCGGGTCTCGTCCAGGCCAGGCACCACGGCCTTTACCTTGAGGCGGATCTGCGACAGTTGGGGGCCCCCTTCCATCGACAGGTCGACGTCGGCCCGTGTGTCCAGCGACGTCGGCGAAAAACCGGCCTCACTGAGCTTGGCTGACAGCGCCATGGTGAAGCAACCGGCATGTGCGGCGGCAATCAGTTCTTCGGGATTGGTGCCTTTTTCATCGCCAAAGCGGCTGTTGAAGGCATAGCGGGTGTTCTCCATCAGGCCACTCTGCGGCGTGCTCAGTCGGCCCTGCCCAGTCTTCAGATCACCTTCCCAATGTGCGGTTGCGTGACGCGATATACCCATGGTGGAACTCCTCGTGGTGGATGGCACAGGCAGCCTAAACCACGTCGTGTTAGCAGCTTGTGCGGCATCGCCACACGCTGTCCCGGCGTGCCCGCCAACGTGGGGCGACAGCGGTACGGAGCACGGCTCAGCCCTGTTTTTGCATGACTTCCGGCACCGATTTGTTGTCCAAATACGCCCACAAGCAATTTTTATGGGCTTTTTCTTCAATTACCTATTGGCGTCACGCAATTCATGCCCTACATTTCGCTTGCCGACGGGGTCGGCACGACCAACAACCAACCGTTCACGGAACAGGAAATCATGGCAAAGACCGCTAAAAAGGCTGCCCCGAAGAAGGCAGTGAAGAAAGTAGCAACGAAGGCTGCAACCAAGGCCGCCGCCAAGCCGGCCGCACCGAAGCCGATCAAGGAAGCTCTGACCAAGTCCGGTCTGGTCGCCCACATCGCTGAAGCCACCTCGGTCGCTGCCAAGGACGTGCGCGCTGTGTTCGCCGCCCTGGAAGGCGCCGTTGCCGCTTCGGTCAACAAGAAGGGCGCTGGCTCCTTCACCCTGCCGGGCCTGCTGAAGATCTCCACCGTGAGCGTTCCGGCCAAGCCGAAGCGCAAGGGCATCAACCCGTTCACCAAGGAAGAGCAGTGGTTTGCCGCCAAGCCGGCCACCACCAAGCTCAAGGTGCGTCCGCTCAAGAAGCTCAAGGACGCTGCGCTGTAATCAGCGCGCCCCTTGGCAAGAAAACGGGACGGCCCAGCCGTCCCGTTTTTTTTTGCTTGAACGAGGACGGAAAGCGTTCCCATGGGTCGCAGCGTTCCGCCCGTGGCATGGGGAAAACACTGGAACACAGCGTCATGGTTCGATGCCTCGTACCCACGCCGGCACCGGCCTATGGTGGCCACTCCCCCGCTTCCCTCCGTAGTCCGCCATGTCCATCAGCAAGCATCGCTACCGTATCTCCGTCACGCCGATCGAGACCGACGGCCAGCAGTGCAGCGGCCGTTGCACGATCGAATTCGAACAACGCAGCCAGTACAACTGGATGCGCCAGCTGGAGTCCGCACAAGGCCAACGCCGGCTGTCCTGCAATGAGGATGCAGGCGTGGTGGTTGTGACCGGCCTGCTGGAAACCCTGGCCGAGTCGGCCGCCAAGCCCGAAAACCTGCTGAGCGCCCTGCAGCCCGAGCTGGACCAGCTGCTGCACAAGCTGAAACAGCTGCAGAGCCCGGCCGAATAAGCGGCTGGCAGCAGCACCTGCGGGCCGCTTAGACTGGCGGCAACTTCCAGGAGCGGCCGATGCGCGCCTACCCGTTGTTGATCGTCACTGCCCTGCTCGCCGGTTGCTCCTGCCAACGCAGCGCGGATGTAGCCGATACCCCGGACGCCGCATCGGCATCGGCATCAGCCGCACCGGCACCAACGCCAGCGCTGGAAAAACCGGACCCGCAGGCGCAGAACGATGCAGCCGTCCGCAGGCAAGCTGCCATTGCCGCCCCGGTGATACATGCCTATCTGCAGGCATTGTTCGAGAACAACGGCCAGTCCGATGCGTTCTGGGCAGGCGGCCGACCATCGCCACAACCCGACGATGCCGGTTTACGCGCCGTGTTGCCAACGATGACCAGCTTGCGCGTCCACAATGGCCAGGCAATCGCACTTGATCGCGAATCGCCACCGCAGGCGCTGGAAATTCCGGTGGACATCCGCCTGACCAGCGCGGCGGGAAACCAGCGTTTCAAGGGCTGGTACCGGGTACGCCCGCGGATCGAGGGGGATCGCTGGGAAATCACCTCGGCATCGCTGCAGCCTGAATTGAATTGATCCTGCTAATTGGCCGTTCACCCGCAGCGGTTATCGTGCTGTTCCAGCCTGCCCCATCACCGAGTACGTCCGATGAATCTGCGTTCCCTGCTCCTTCCCAGCATTGCCTGGATCGTCCTGGCCGGCAGCGCCCATGCCGCACCACAGATCAATGGCAAACAATTGAGCGTCGGTGCTGCCGACGTACAGCAGTACCTGGATGGCAGCTTCCCGCGTACGCAGAAGGCCTTGGGTGGTCTGCTTGCACTTACCGTCAGCCAGCCGCGCCTGACCCTGCCCCAGGGCAGCCGCCTGGACCTGGGTTTCAACCTGGCCATGGCCGCCGGTGGCTCATCGATGCCGGTGGGCGATGTGCAGATCAGCAGTGGCCTGCGCTACGACGCACAGACCCAGGGCTTCCACCTGGACCAGCCCACCGTGGATGGCTTCCGCCCCAGTGCCGGTGGCGGCGAGTTGGATTCAAGCACCCGCAGCCTGCTCAACAGCTGGCTAGCCGACTACGCCCGCCGCGAGCCGATCTACAGGATCGACCCGGCCATCGCCAAGGTGATGGGCGTGCTGCAGGTGAAGTCGGTGGGCATCCAGAACGGCCGCATCGCGGTGGACTTCAACCAGAACCTGGGCAATTTCGTGCCGCAGGGGCTGCTGGGGAACTGAGCGAGTCTGCCGATGGAAACGAAAGAGGCCGCGATTGCGGCCTCTTTCAGTTTGTTTCTTTGTAGGAGCGGCGTAAGCCGCGAAACTGGCGGTGTGTCAGCCTCGAAGCCAAGCCTTCCCCAAAAAGAATCGCTTCGACATTTATCGGCAACAGCTGAGCTGGCAGTGGCTTCGCGGCTTACGCCGCTCCCACAAAACCAGGCCACGCCCCCAGAGGCTCAGCGCTTGGGCTGCAGCATCGTGCCGGTGCACTTGGGCGAGCCGCAACGGCACTCCCAGATCTTCTTCAGACGCGGGGTGTGGCGCTCGGCCAGGGTGATGCCGTAGTTGTAGGTCAACTCTTCGCCCGGCTTGATATCGCGGATGGCTTCGATGAATACCTTGTCGGCGGTGCGATCATCGCCTTCGACCTCCTCGATCATCGCCTCACAGTTCGGATCGCAGCTGTGGTTGATCCAGCGCGCGTCGTTGCCCTTGTAGTTGGCATCGATGACGTAGTCATCATTCAAGGTGAACAGGAAGGTGTGGCCGGTTTCCACGTCACCCGCATCGTCCGCGTCCACTTCTGCATGGGTACGGCGCTTGCCCTTGTATTCGATGACGCGCTCGCCCTTCTTGATGTCCGCGACGGCGAAGACGCCGTTGCCGTGGATGGAGGATTTGCGTGCCTGGATCTTCTTGGGCATGTACATGGCCGGAACGTGAGTGAGGCGGTGATTCTCGCCCATCGGGCAAGACAACCCAAGGGGAAGCACTGGGATTGGGGATTCTGCTTCCGCTCTGCAGCGAATCGACGGCATGAAGCAGCGACTGCGCCGTCCCCTCTCCTGCCTTCGGCATCCTCTCCCGCAAGGGGAGAGGAGAAGATCAATGGCTCCGCGTGCACCTGCTCTTGCCCCCTCTCCCCTAGCGGGAGAGGGTTGGGGAGAGGGGTAGCTCTTGGCGCGGAATTGAAGCCCACCACTATGTGCGCCTGACTTTTTGGGGAAGTAGAAGCCAAAAGCAGCGGCTGCGCCGCTCCCCTCTCCTGCCTTCGGCATCCTCTCCCGCAAGGGGAGAGGAGAACATCAATGGCTCCGCGTGCATCTGCTTTTGCCCCCTCTCCCCTTGCGGGAGAGGGCTGGGGAGAGGGGTAGCTCTTGGCATGGAATTGAAGCCCACTAACTATGTGCGCCTGACTTTTTGGGGAAGTAGAAGCCAAAAGCAGCGGCTGCGCCGTCCCCTCTCCTGCCTTCGGCACCCTCTCCCGCAAGGGGAGAGGAAACAGCCGCAGTCCCATGATTAGCTGGGGTTTTCTGCCAGCTGAACGGTAAAACTTGGCCGCCCGGACCAGAAAGCGTACAATTTTGGTCCACATTGATACCCCCGCTCCCGCAATGCTGCGCGTCACCAAGCTCACCGATTACGCCACCGTCGTCCTGACCGTGCTTGCCGCACGGCCAGCCGAAGTGCTGAGCGCGACCGACCTGGCTGAAGCTGCCGGATTGGAGCCGCCCACCGTCAGCAAGCTGCTCAAGCCGCTGGCCCAGGCCGGTCTGGTCGAAGGCCTGCGCGGCGTGCATGGCGGTTACCGGCTCACCCGCCCGGCCTCGGAGATCACCCTGATCGAGATCCTGGAAGCAATGGAAGGTCCGCTGGCCATCACCGAATGCAGCCAGGAGCAGAGCCAGTGCGGCCTTGCCGGGCAGTGCGGTGTGCGCTCGAACTGGCGGCTGATCAATGACGTGGTTTCCGATGCCCTGCGCGGCGTCACCCTCGCGCAGATGCTGCACCCCTTACCGCTTGCCGACCGTCGCCGCATCAGCGCCGACGTCGTCTCCTGAACAACCGTAGGCAGCCCTGATGGCCACCGAAATCATCGAACCGGTCGACACCGTCGACAGCCCGAACCGTGAAATCCATGAGCAATTGGGTCGTAAATACGACGCAGGCTTCGTCACGCTGATCGAATCCGAGTCATTCCCCCCCGGCCTGGACGAGGACGTCATCCGCGCCCTCTCGGCCAAGAAGGACGAGCCCGAGTGGATGACGCAGTGGCGCCTGGACGCCTACCGCCACTTCCTGACCATGCGTCAGCCGGACTGGGCCAAGCTCGAGATCGCGCCGATCGACCTGCAGGCGCTGAGCTACTTCTCCGCGCCCAAGGGCCCGAAATACCAGTCGCTGGACGAAGTGCCCAAGGAATTGCTGGACACCTATGAAAAGCTCGGCGTGCCGCTGCATGAGCGCGCGAAGCTGGCCGGCGTGGCAGTGGATGCGGTGTTCGACTCGGTCTCGGTCGGCACCACCTTCCGCAAGGAACTGGCCGAGAAGGGGGTGATCTTCTGCTCCATCTCCGAGGCCATCCGCGACTATCCGGAGCTGGTACAGAAGTACCTGGGCTCGGTGGTACCGGTCGGCGACAACTATTTCGCCGCGCTCAACTCGGCGGTGTTCTCCGACGGCAGCTTTGTCTTCATCCCGGCCGGCGTGCGCTGCCCGATGGAGCTGAGCACCTATTTCCGCATCAACGCCAGCAATACCGGGCAGTTCGAGCGCACCTTGATCATCTGCGAAGACAAGGCCTACGTCTCCTACCTGGAAGGCTGCACCGCGCCGATGCGCGATGAAAACCAGCTGCACGCCGCGGTGGTCGAGCTGGTGGCGCTGGAAGATGCCGAAATCAAGTATTCGACCGTGCAGAACTGGTACCCGGGTGACGAGAACGGTGTCGGTGGCATCTACAACTTCGTCACCAAGCGCGCCGAATGCCGTGGCGCGCGCTCCAAGGTGACCTGGACCCAGGTGGAAACCGGCTCGGCCATCACCTGGAAGTACCCGTCCTGCGTGCTGCTGGGCGACGACTCGGTGGGCGAATTCCACTCGGTCGCGCTGACCCACCACCGTCAGCAGGCCGATACCGGCACCAAGATGATCCACGTCGGCAAGCGCACCAAGAGCAAGATCATCTCCAAGGGCATCAGCGCCGGCCGTGGCCAGAACACCTACCGCGGCCTGGTGCGGGTTGACCGTGGTGCCGAAGGCGCGCGCAACTACACCCAGTGCGACTCGCTGCTGATCGGCAAGAAGTGTGGCGCCCACACCTTCCCCTATATCGAGGTGAAGAACCCCAGCGCCACCGTCGAGCACGAGGCCACCACCTCCAAGATCTCCGACGACCAGCTGTTCTATTGCCGCGCCCGCGGCATCGACCAGGAAAACGCGGTGTCGATGATCGTCGACGGCTTCTGCAAGCAGGTCTTCAAGGAACTGCCGATGGAGTTCGCGGTGGAAGCCAAGAAACTGCTGGAAGTCTCGCTGGAAGGATCGGTCGGATGAGCCGCCTGTCGCTGCTACTGCTGGCCGTGCTGCCGTTCGCCGCCTTCGCCGCGTCGCCGGGCAAGGCCTGCGACGATGCCCGCACCCAGCTGGATATCAACGAATGTGCGGCCGCCGAAGCCACCGCCGCTGACGCCGAGCTCAACGCCGTGTACCGGCAGGTGATGCAGAAACTGCAGGGCCAGCAGGTCGCCATCGACAAGCTGCGCGCCGCCCAGCGCCTGTGGATCCCGCTGCGCGATGCCGACATCGAAGCGCGCTACCCGGTCGGCAAGGACGAGAACCCGCGCGTCCTGTACGGCTCGATGTACCCGATGCTGTATTCGGCCAACAAGGCCGAACTGACCCGGCAGCGCACCCAGTGGCTGCGCGCCACCTTCCTCGATCGCGCCGAAGGCGAGCTCTGATCGCCCCGCACCCTACATATTGAAGAACGCACCCTCATGCTGAAGATCGAAAACCTCCACGCAAGCATCGGCGACAAGGAAATCCTCAAGGGTCTGTCGCTGGAAGTGAAGCCGGGCGAAGTGCACGCCATCATGGGCCCGAACGGCGCCGGCAAGTCCACCCTCGGCAATGTCCTGTCCGGCCGCGACGGCTACGACGTCACCGCTGGCAGCGTGCAGTTCGAAGATGGCGACCTGCTGGAGCTGGAACCGGAAGCACGCGCCGCCGCCGGCCTGTTCCTGGCCTTCCAGTACCCGGTGGAAATCCCCGGCGTCAACAACACCTACTTCCTGCGTGCCGCGCTCAATGCGCAGCGCAAGGCACGCGGCGAGGAAGAACTGGACTCGATGCAGTTCCTCAAGCTGGTCCGGCAGAAGCTGGCCGTGCTGCACCTGAAGGACGAGCTGCTGCACCGTGGCGTCAACGAAGGCTTCTCCGGTGGCGAGAAGAAGCGCAACGAGATCTTCCAGCTGGCCGTGCTCGAGCCGAAGCTGGCGATCCTCGACGAAACCGACTCCGGCCTGGACATCGATGCGCTGAAGAGCGTGGCCGATGGCGTCAACGCGCTGCGTTCGCCGGAGCGTTCGTTCCTGGTCATCACCCACTACCAGCGCCTGCTCGACTACATAAAGCCGGACGTGGTGCACGTGCTGGCCGACGGCCGCATCGTCAAGACCGGTGGCCCGGAACTGGCACTGGAGCTGGAGGCCCACGGTTATGACTTCCTGAAGGACCGCGTGGTCCGCGAGGCGGCCAAGTAATGAGCGCTCTTCTGGAGTCACTGGCCGGCACCTTCTGCGGCAGCAAGGAGCGCGCTGAGCTGCTTGAAGCTGCGCTCAAGACCGGCCTCCCCGCCGCCCGCAACGAGGCCTGGAAGTACACCTCGCTGCGCCAACTGGAGCGCCGCAGCTTCACCGCTGCACCGCTGCAGGCCCCAGCCGTCGATGCCGCGCTGCTGGCTGACATTCCGTCGCCGCGCCTGGTTTTCGTCAACGGCCGCCACAGCGCTGCGCTTAGCGATCTGTCGTCGCTGGATGCCGGCGTACAGGTACGCACCTTGTCGGCCGTACAGAACGAAGAGCCGGATGCATTGCGCTTCCTCGGCCGTCGCTTCGAACGCGCCGACGAAGTGTTCGCCCAGCTCAACGCCGCACTCGCCGATGAGGGCGTGCTGGTGCAGGTCGCCGACGGCATCGTCAGCGAAACCCCGCTGCATCTGGTGTTTGTCAGCGCGGCGGATTCCAGCGACCACGCCTGGCATCACCGTCACCTTGTCGAGCTGCGCCGTGGCGCCGTGTTCGGCCTAGTCGAGCACCACCTGCAGGCTGGCGACAGCGCGCACCTGGACAACACCCTCGTCCACGTCCACATCGCCCAGGACGCGCTGCTGTCGCATGCCCGCGTACAGGCCGACAGCGCGCGCGCCACTTCGCTGCTGCGCACCGACGCGGTGCTGGCCCGCGATGCCGAATACCGCCGTATCGACCTGGAACTGGGTGCAGCACTGAGCCGCCATGAGCTCAACGTGCGCCTGGAAGGCGACAACGCCAAGCTGACCGCCAATGGCGTGCTGCTGGGCACCGGCCGCCGCCATATCGATACCCGCCTGGGCATCGAGCACATCGCCAAGAACACCAGCGCCGAACTGGTCTGGCGCGGCGTTGCCGCCAACCGCAGTCGCGTGGTGTTCCACGGCGGCATCGGTATCCGCGAAGGCGCCGATGGCACCGATGCCAATCTGTCCAACAAGAACCTGCTGCTGTCGGCCGATGCCGAGATCGATACCCAGCCGACGCTGGTGATCGACGCCGACGAGGTCAAGGCGGCGCACGGCGCCACCGTTGGCCAGCTCGACGCCAATGCGCTGTTCTACCTGCGCTCGCGCGGCGTACCGGCAGAACAGGCCCGCGCCATGCTCAGCGCGGCGTTCTGCCACGAGCCGCTGTCCGCGGTGGAAGGCGCTCTCACCGAAAAACTGGCCCGCCACCTGGACCAGGCACTGCAACAGGCAGGCATGGCATGAACCTCAGTTCCCCGCGTCCGATCCACCACACGGCCACCGCCCCCGACTGGGAGCGTGTGCGCGCCGACTTCCCGCTGCTGATGCGCGAAGTCAACGGCAAGCCGCTGGTGTATTTCGACAATGCCAATACCGCGCAGAAGCCGCTGTCGGTGATCGGCGCGGTGGACGAGTTCTACCGCCGCTACAACGCAAATGTCAGCCGCGCGGTGCATGCGCTCGGCACCGAAGCCACCGACGCCTACGAAGGCGCGCGCACCAAACTTGCGCGCTTCCTCAACGTGCGCGCCGATGAGCTGGTGCTGTGCAGCGGCACCACCTTCGCGATCAACCTGGTCGCGTATTCGTGGGCCTTGCCGCGTTTGAAGGCTGGCGATGTGATCCTGGTCTCGCGCATGGAGCACCACGCCAACATCGTGCCGTGGCAGCTGGTTGCCCAGCGCACCGGCGCCAGCATCCGCGTGGCCGAAATCCGCCCCGACGGCAGCCTGGACCTCGATGCGCTGCATGCAGCAATGACCCCGGAAGTGAAGCTGCTGGCGCTCACCCACGTCTCCAACGTGCTGGGCACCATCAACCCGGTCCGTGAGATTTGCCGTGAAGCGCGCAAGCGCGGCATCATCACCGTGATTGATGGCTCGCAGGCTGCCCCACACCTGACGCTGGACGTGGCAGCGATCGGCTGCGATTTCTACGCCGTGACCGGCCACAAGATGTGCGGTCCCACCGGCACCGGTGCGCTGTGGGCACGCCGCGAGCATCTGCAGGACATGCCGCCCTTCCTTGGCGGTGGCGAGATGATCAAGGAAGTCAGCTTCGACGGCACCGTGTTCAATGACGGCCCGCACAAGTTCGAAGCCGGCACCCCGAACATCGCCGGTTTCATCGGCTTGGGCGTCGCGGTGGACTACCTGGAGGAGCTCGGCCGCGAGCACATCGAAGCGCGCGAGCAGGAACTGCTGGCCCACTTCACCGAAGAACTGCAGCGCGTTGAAGGCCTGCGCATCTTCGGTACTGCGCCGAACAAGGCCGCGGTGGTGTCGTTCCAGATCGAAGGCGCGCATGCGCACGACCTGGCGACCCTGCTCGACCTGCAAGGCGTTGCCGTGCGTTCCGGCCAGCACTGCGCGCACCCGCTGCTGCAGTACTACGGTGTCGCGGCCACCTGCCGCGCCTCGCTGGCGTTCTACAACACGCATGAAGAGATTGAAGCCTTCATGGCCGCATTGAAGAAGGTCCGCAGCCTGCTGGGCTGAGAACAGCGGCTGGTTTTGTAGGAGCGGCGTGAGCCGCGAAGCCACAGTTCCAACAGCACAAAGCTCAACCCCTCCCCAGCCCTCCCCTTGCCTGCGGCAAGGGGAGGGAGCGTAGAGCCGCAACTGCACCAGCTCGCGGAGAACCAACCCTTCCCTAGCCCTCCCCTTCTCTACGCGAAAAGGAGGGGACATTTCTTCCGTTTCGGCAGAAATCCCGGTATCCCAAGACACCTCCCATCGTGCGTTCCAGCTCCCAGCGCTAGAATGCAACGCATGAACACGCTGACCTTCCGCACCGCCACCGCCGCCGACATCCCGGCCCTGATCGATCTGGTCACCTCCGCCTACCGTGGTGACGCCTCGCGCGTGGGCTGGACCACCGAGGCCGATATCCTCGACGGCCAGCGCATCGACGCCGCCGGCATCCAGGGCGATCTGGACCGCCCGCGCAGCGTGATCCTGCTCGCCGAACAGGACGGCCAACTGCAGGCCTGCTGCCACGTCGCCGATGAGAACGGCCACGGCTATTTCGGCATGTTCTCGGTCAGCCCGGCCGCCCAGGGCGGT
Organism: Stenotrophomonas sp. STEN031; assembly: GCF_056759975.1. Classification (NCBI taxonomy): domain Bacteria; kingdom Pseudomonadati; phylum Pseudomonadota; class Gammaproteobacteria; order Lysobacterales; family Lysobacteraceae; genus Stenotrophomonas; species Stenotrophomonas sp. STEN031. Next base: position 14,750 of record NZ_JBRREA010000025.1, on the reverse strand, counting down.
GGCATCGGCAAGCAATTGATGCAGCGCGCGGAACAGCATGCCGCCGAACAATGGCAGCTGCCCACCATGCAGATGACGGTGATCGACTGCCGCGACGAACTGATCGCCTTCTATGAGCGCCGCGGCTACGTGCGCACCGGCATCAAAAAGCCGTTCCCGTATGGCGACGAACGCTTTGGCATCCCCAAGCGCGATGACCTGCAGTTCGAAATCCTGGAAAAGGCGCTGGGGGCCGCTGCATGAGCGAGACCTGGACCTTCATCTGCGCCAGTGAAGAACTGCTGCCGGGCGAGCTGAAAAGCGGCTTCGACGAGGTCACCGGCGCCCCGATCGTGGTGTTCAATCTCGACGGCGAGCTGTATGCCCTGGAAGACCAGTGCACGCACGAGGAGTTCGAACTGTCCTCCGGCACCTTGGACCCGGACGAAGGCAGCATCGAGTGCATCCTGCACGGTGCCCGCTTCGACATCCGCGACGGCCGCGCCCTGTGCGCGCCCGCCTATACAGCCGTACCCAAGTTCCCGGTAAAGCGCGAACACGGCGGCATCTGGTCGCGCGACGACCGCGACTAAGCACCCGGCCGCTGGGTTGATCCGGGGGGCGTGCTGGCTGCCCCCGGCACGCCGGTGGGCAGCTCCCCAGCGTTGGCGGCTGCTGTCTTCACCCTTTCCCTACCCTTGCCTGCATCCGGCTGATCGGCACTGTGCCCCCGACGACCGGCGCTGTCCGGTAGGTGTTGGCATTGAAAACGCAAACAATTCTCAATAAGATGCGCATCTGTCGCGATAACGCGAAATTAACGGCCCGCATCTTTCCCCATGTCCTCACCCTCCACCAAGGCTCCTACGCTGACTGTCGCCACCGTGCGGCAGCGCCTGCCTTGGCTGATGCTGGTGTTCGGCATGTTGCTGGTCTGGGCCGTAGCTCTGCAGGCCAAGGCGGAGGTTGCCGTCCCGACGGCGCTGGCAGGTTTCGAGCAGGTGCAGGTCTCGCCTGAACCCGGCCATCCGCAGCAGCCGCTGCAGATGACCGCGATCAGCGAATCCGGTGCTGAATCCTCACGTGTCGGCAAGCAACGCCCTGCACCCATGCTGTCCAGCCCGTTGCGGCCGGCCTCGTTCACTCCCAGCCGCGTCTTCCTGACTGCCGCCAGCGACACGCTGCTGCTGCACGCGGTTGAACGTGCCCAGCGCTACCCGCTGGCCCCCTGCCTGCTGCTCAATCCCGGCCACGCCCCGCCGCGTACCCACGCCGCTTGAGCCGCCGCAGGCGGATCCGCGCGTCCGCTACGCGCCGTCGTTGACCTCCCGCTCCCGATTTCCGCCCGCAGCGCCATCCGGCCTGTCGTGCCAGTCCGTTTCTTTTCTCCCGGATATACCCGTCCATGACCCATATCAAGACCCGCAAGTACGCGCCGCGCGCCACCATGCTCGCCACCGCCACCCTGGCTGCCGGCTTCTCGCCGCTGACCGCGCTGGCCGCCGACGCAGATGCCGATTCGGCCAAGAACAAGGCCACCGACCTGGACCAGGTGCAGGTCCGCGGCAGCTGGTTCGCGCCGTCCTCGCCCAAGTTCACCGCTGAACTGCTGGATACGCCGAAGTCGGTGGCCGTGGTCAGCGAGAAGACCATCCAGGAAATCGGTGCGACCAACCTGGTCGACGCGCTGCGCATGGTGCCGGGCATCACCTTCGGTGCCGGCGAAGGTGGCAACTCCACCGGTGACCGTCCGTTCCTGCGTGGCTTTGACGGCCAGAGCAACATGTTCGTCGACGGCCTGCGCGACGTCGGTACGCAGACCCGCGAAGTGTTCGACCTGGAACAGCTGGAAGTGGTCAAGGGCCCGAGCTCGGCCTACGGTGGCCGTGATTCCGGCGGCGGCAGCATCAACCTGGTCAGCAAGACCCCGAAGCTGAAGAACGAAACCAGCGCCAGCATGGGCATCGGCACCGACAGCTATGCGCGCGGCACCGTCGATGCCAACTACGTGCTCGGCGACGGCATCGCCGCACGTTTGAACCTGCTCAAGCACGAGTCCGACATCGCCGGTCGTGACGTTGCCAATGTCAGCCGCTGGGGTGTCGCGCCGTCGATCGCATTCGGCCTGAACGGTCCGCTGCAGCTGATCGCCAGCCATTACCACCTGGAAACCGACGACATGCCCGATGCCGGCGGCTTCCCGTACGGCGACCCGGCCACCAAGACCACCGTCGGCGCACCGCTGGTTCCGAACCGCAACAACTACTACGGTCTGATCGACCGCGACTTCCAGCGCACCCGTGCCGACATCAGTACCCTGGACGCCAGCTACGCGTTCGGCGAGCACAAGCTGCGCAACATCGCGCGTCTGGGCAATACCAGCAATGACTACCTGTGGACCCAGCCGGACGACAGCAAGAACAACCCGCTGCAGTACGGCACCCTGTGGCGCCGTACCAACAACCGTGCGATCGACACCAAGACCTTCGCCGACCAGCTGAGCCTGACCGGTGCGTTCCAGACCGGCGGCCTGAAGCACAGCTACAGCGCAGGCGTCGAGTACAGCGAAGAAAAGAGCAGCAAGGGCAGCTACGTGATCGGCGGCGCCGGCACCAACAACCCGATCGGCAACAACCAGGTGTGCAAGACCACCGGCGCGGCAACCGGCTACAACTGCACCGATTTCTACAACCCGAACCCGAAGGATCCGTGGTCGGCCACCCACCCGGTGACCCGCAGCGACAAGGCGCTGGATATCGAGCAGACCACCAAGACCAAATCGGTGTATGCGTTCGATACGATCGAGATCACCGAACAATGGCTGGTCAACCTCGGCCTGCGCTGGGACGACTACGACACCGAGCAGGTCACCCCGGTCCTGAACAAGGCCCCGACCGTGCTGCGCAACAGCGACGGCTTCCTCAACTACCAGGCTGGCGTGGTGTTCAAGCCGACCGCCAACGGCAGCATCTACCTGTCCTACGGCACCTCCTCGACCCCGCCGGGCATGGACAGCGGTGAAGGCAATGACTCGATCAGCGCCGCCATCCAGAACCTGAAGCCGCAGGAGACCAAGAACTACGAGCTGGGCACCAAGTGGGACCTGCTCGACAAGCGCCTGAATCTGACCGCCGCCATCTTCCACACCGAGATGAGCAATGCGCGCGTCACGGTTGACTCCGGCAACACCGAGAACGCGGGCAAGAAGGCGATCAATGGCCTGGAGCTGGGCGTCACCGGTCAGATCACCGACAGCTGGAACGTCTCTGCCGGCTACACCTACATGGACTCCGAGCTGAAGGACAACGGCTTTGTCTGTGGCGTCACCGTGCCGCGCGGCCAGCCATGCCCGGCAGGCCAGTACGTCGTCTCGCCGAACAACGGCAACGTGTTCCCGAACACCCCGAAGCATGCCGCGACCTTGTGGACCACCTATGTGCTGCCGTTCGGCCTGACCATCGGTGGTGGCGCAAGCTACGTCGACAAGCAGTACGGCGACGCGGCCAACACCAAATGGATTCCCAGCTACACCCGTTGGGACGCCATGATCGGTTACGCCATCCAGGACAACATCAGCCTGCAGTTGAACGTGCAGAACCTGACCGACAAGACCTACTTCACCAAGGCCTATGCCTCGCACTACGCGAGCATCGCCCCGGGTCGCGCGGCCACCCTGGCACTGAACGTCAAGTTCTGATCCAGGCATGACCAACAGCGGCGGCAGGTGCAGACCTGCCGCCGTTGTGCTTTTCCGGTCCCCCCGCAACAGACGACGGCTCCTCCCCCACTGGCTACCATCAGCAGCAGAAGCCGCTGCAAATCGGGTCACAGGCAAGACCATGTCCAATCCCTTACCCACCGATACCAACACGCTGGCACAACAGCTGCTAAGCGATCCGCAGGGTGCGTTCACACAGGTCCGCGAGGCCGCCTTGGGTGGCCAGCTGGATGCACAGCTGCTGCTGGCCCAGCTCTACATCGAAGGCAAGGGCGTGGCACGTGACGAACACGCCGCCCTGCTCTGGTACGAGACCGCCGCCAACAACGGCAGCGCGCTGGCGATGAACATGCTCGGCCGCTGCCATGAGCTGGGCCAGGGTTGCACACCCGACGCCACGCTGGCCGCCGTCTGGTACCGCAATGCCGCCGAGGCCGGGCTGGACTGGGGCATGTACAACCATGCCAACCTGCTCGCCACCGGCCGCGGCGTGCCACAGGACCGGCCGCGCGCGCTGGCGCTGTATACCCAGGCCGCGCATATGGGCCACGCCAAATCGATGAACCTGCTGGCGCGGCATCTGGAAGACGGCCTGGACATCGAACGCGATCCACAGGCCGCCCTTGCCTGGTATCAACGTTCGGCCGAAGCCGGCGATTTCCGTGGCCAGGCCAACCTCGCCTCCATCCTGCTGCAGCAGGGCCAGGTCGAGCAGGCCGTGCATTGGCTGCGGCTGGCCCTTGCCCATGGCAGCCCGGCGTTCATGGCGCATATCGTGCCCGAGCTGGCCGCCTCCCCCCATCCGCAGATCCGCGCACTGGTCGCCTGAGCCAGGCGCCGAGGAACTCCCATGCTGCTGCATATTCCCAACGTACTCAGCGCCGAACAGATCGCGCAGTTCCGCCGCAAGCTGGACGCCGCCGACTGGACCGACGGCCGCGAAACCGTCGGCCACCTCGGTACCCATGCCAAGCGCAACGAGCAGTTGCCGGAGAACTCTGCGCTACGCCGCGAACTGGGCGAGACCGTGTTGCTGGCGCTGGCCCGCAATCCGTCCTTCTTCAGCGCCGCGCTGCCGCTGAAATACCTGCCGCCGCGCTTCAACCGCTATGCCGGTGGTGGTACTTACGGCTTCCATGTCGATGGCTCGGTGATGAACCTCGGCCAGGGCGAGCAGCTGCGTTCGGATCTGTCCTGCACGCTGTTCCTGTGCGAGCCGGAGGAATACGACGGCGGTGAGCTGATCATTGCCGACACCTACGGCGAGCATGAAGTGAAGCTGCCGGCCGGCGACCTGGTGCTGTATCCGTCCAGCAGCCTGCACAAGGTGCAGCCGGTGACGCGCGGCGCGCGCCTGGCCTCGTTCTTCTGGGTGCAGAGCATGGTCCGTGACGATGCCCACCGCCGCCTGCTGTGGGAGATGGATACCTCCATCCAGCAGCTCACCCAGGATTGCCCGCAGCACCCCTCGCTGGTCAGCCTCACCGGCATCTATCACAACCTGCTGCGGCAGTGGGCTGAGACCTGAGCAACACATAGCGCCGCCGGCAGAGAGTGCGTAGCCCGGGTAAGCAAAGCGCACCCGGGGCCGCGGGGCCCACCGCAGAAAATTCGATAGATCCCCGCCTCCCGGGTGCGCTGCGCTTACCCGGGCTACGTCGGCTGCCACACATGATGCCAATCAGCGATTGATATTCGTCAAATTGATATCAATTCTCATTTGCAAAAGTTAACTAATCGTATCTACAATGCCGCACCGCGCACGCCGGCCCCTGTCGCCGCGTCCGCAATCCGGGGATACGCATGCACCAACCACAGCGCCAGCACGCACAGACCAACGCCAGTTCCGGCGCTGTCAGCCTGCGTCCGCTGGCCTTGTGCATGCTGTTGTTGCTGTCGCTGCTGGCAGCGCTATGCCAGAACGGCGCCCAGTTTTCCCGGCTTGGCCTGACCCAGAGCGGCCATGCCTCGGCGCCGGCTGAAGAACGTCAAGGCGGCGAACGCCACCTGGAAGAAGAAAGCCCGGCCAAGCTGCGCCGGGTAGCACAGTTGCGCGCGCCACGCGCAGTCCAGCCCCAGCCAGATGTGCAGCCGCTGCTGTCTGCAGTGGTCGACGTCACTCCCATCCGCACGGTCATCCCGGCATCCGAGCCGGTCATTGCCCATGCACTGGCCAGCCCACGCCAGCAGCGCGGGCAAGCGCCACCGCTGAGCTGACGTTCCACACGTAGTCGTTTCCGCTACATCCCTTTCTTCTTCCCAGCTTGCCCTGCACGCGCCCAGCGCCAGCAGCGATTGCAACTGCTCTCCGCATTTCCAAGATCGAGGTATTCCCATGGCCCTGCGCCAGCGTCACCGCGTGTCCGTTTCCCGCCAACTGCTCAGCCTCGCCGTGCTCGGCGCCATCAGTGCCAGTGCACACGCCAACGGCAGCGGTGCGCCGACCACGCTGGACAAGGTGGTCGTCACCGCCAGCGGCTTCGAGCAGAAGATCACCGATGCGCCGGCCAGCATCAGCGTGGTCAGCCGCGAGGAACTGGCCCTGCGTCCTTACACCAGCCTGGTCGACGCATTGCGTGACGTCGAGGGCATCGACGTCGGCATGGAAACCACCGACAAGAACGGCCGCGCCACCATCTCCATGCGCGGCATGCCCTCCGAGTACACGCTGGTGCTGATCGATGGCCGCCGCCAGAGCAATGTCGGCAACCTGTACCCGAACAACTTCGGCGGCGGCCAGTTCGCCTACATGCCGCCGTTGGACGCGGTGGAGCGCATCGAAGTGGTACGCGGCCCGATGTCGACCCTGTACGGTGCCGACGCCATGGGCGGCGTGATCAACATCATCACCCGCCGCAACCAGAACGAATGGCATGGTTCGGTGACGCAGGGCTTCACCGTGCAGCAGGAAGATGCCTTCGGCGACGCCCGCACCACCGATCTGTACCTCAGCGGCCCGCTGATCAAGGACCGCCTCGGCATGACCGTGCGCGGCAGCTGGTACGACATCGACGAGTCGCGCCCCGAATGGGATTCCCTGCCCTTGCCCGATGGCAGCCGCTGGGAGCGTGCGCTTGGCTTTGGCGGCGGTGGCAAGGCGGTCGCCAATACCAACTGGAACAGCGGCATCCGCCTGAACTTCAAGGCCAGCGACAACGACGACCTGTGGCTGGACTACGACGTATCACGCCAGAAATACGACAACAGCCAGGGCCAGACCGGCACCCTGGACAGTGCTGCAAGCCTGTGGCGCAGCGGCGTGGCCACCATCCCCAACGGCAACGGCGGCACCACCAGCCGCCGCGTGGTGCAGCCGCGCGTGGGTTATACCGCCTACCAGCGCTATGAGCTGGACCAGCTGTCGCTGACCCACCAGGGCCGCTACGACTTCGGCACCTGGCAGACCAGCCTGTCGCGCACCCAGAGCAACAACCTCGGCCGCTCGCTGCCGCTGACCCTGGCCGAACGCGCCGACCTGCAGACGCTGTGGAACGATGTCTGCCGACGCCGCGGCCAGGCGGCCAACTGCAACATGGCCAGCGGCAACCTGTCGGTACTCAATGACGCCGAGCGCGCGCGCCTGGAGGCCTTCCTGCCGCGTCCGCTGCGCACGATGGAACTGGATGCCATGGTGCTCGACACCATGCTCGACCTGAGCTTCGGTGCGCACAAGGTCACCGTGGGTGGCCAGTACAACAACACCGATATGACCGACGGCGTGTTCGGCATGGACGGCAACGGCTACCGCGACAACGTCAAGCAGAAGCACCGCACCTGGTCGGTGTTCGCCGAGGACAACTGGGCGCTGACCGACGCACTTACCGCGACCCTGGGCCTGCGTTATGACCACCACAACATCTTCGGCAGCCATGTCAGCCCGCGCGCCTACCTGGTGTGGAATGCCAACGATGCCTGGACCGTCAAGGGCGGCATCAGCACCGGCTACAAGACCCCGCGTCCGGACCAGTTGTTCCCGGGTGTCACCGGCTTCGGTGGCCAGGGCGTGATCCCGATGGTCGGTTCGCCGCACCTGAAGCCGGAAACCAGCACCAACTACGAAATCGCCACCTATTACGACGGCGGCCGCTGGGGCTTCAACGCCACCGCCTTCCTCAACCGCTTCGACGACAAGATCGCCAGCGGCGGCAGCTTCGCCAACTGCGAAGTGGCGCCTGCCAACAGCGGCTACTGCGTGGACGTGGGCCCGGGCTGGGCGGCGTTGGGTTACAGCGTCTTCAGCCAGAGCGTGAACCTGGACAAGGCCGAAACCCGCGGCGTCGAACTGGCCAGCCACGTTGACCTGCTCGACAACCTGCAGTTGCGCGGCAACTACACCTATACCAAGAGCGAACAGACCAGCGGTGCCACCAAGGGCCAGCCGATCGCCGGCAATCCGGCCAAGCACATGGCCAATGCCAGCCTGAACTGGCAGCTCAACGAGGCCATCAGCCTGAGCCTGATCGGCGAAGGCCGCTACGACCGTTACCGCGACACGCTGGTCTCCAACATCGGCGGCGTCAGCAGCTCGACCGTGCGTTATTACGAGGACTACACCACCTTCCACCTGGGCGGCAGCTGGAAGCTCAACGACTGGCTGACCGTCAATGCACGCGTCAACAACCTGTTCGACAAGGACTTCGTCGCGCAGTCGTGCATCCTGACCTCGCCCAGCGAATACAGCTGCGTTGACGACTACGCGGTGAAGGAACAGCGCCGCAGCTACTGGCTGTCACTGAACGCACGTTTCTAAGCACCGCGGCGCATGGCACCGGCATCTGCATCGCCGGTGCCGGTGCCGGTGCCGGTGCCCACCGATGGTGGATGCTGTTCAACCGGATGTTTGCGTCATCCGCAATCCGATGCCAGAACGCTGGCATCGGATTTTTTTGTGGGAGCGGCACTGGGCTGTGCCGGCAGATCCACGATCCCGGTGCTAAAGTCCGCACACCTTTAACCCCGCTTTTTCAATGACCAGCCGCACTTTCCACTCCGTACAGGCGCTGCGCGCCATTGCCGCATTGCTGGTCGTCGTGTTCCACCTGCAGATCGTGGAGCAGAAATACTCTGCAACCGCACCGCTGATCCCAGCCTTGATGCGCTACGCCGACAGTGGCGTGGATCTGTTCTTCGTGCTGTCCGGCTTTGTGATGACCACGATTGCCGCCGGCAGCTACGGCAGCCCCCACAATGCCGGGCGTTTCCTGCTGCGTCGTTGCTGGCGCGTTCTGCCACTGTATTGGCTCTACACCAGCGTGGTGGTGGCGCTGATGCTGCTGGCGCCGGGCATGGCCAATAGTTCCTACCAGGACCAGAGCATCGTTGCCTCCTATCTGCTCTGGCCGCAATCACAGCTGCCGCTGCTCACCGTGGGCTGGACGCTGATCCACGAGATGTTCTTCTACTTGGTGATGGCCGGGATGATCGCCTTCGCCCGTGAATCGCTGTTGCCTTGGCTGCTGCTCGGCTGGGCTGTGCTGACCCTGTGTGCGCAGCAACTGCTGGGCCCCGCCGCCGCGCCATGGCAGCTTGTTGCCAGCAGCCCACTTACCCTCGAGTTCATCGCAGGTGCCTTGGTTGGCCTGTACTGGCAACGACTGCCCGCAGCTCTCGCACTTCCGGTGGCCGGGTTGGGCGCGGCGGGCTTCCTGTCTACGCTGCTGATACTTGCTGGCCTGGATGCCGCCGCGCCCTCGGCGGCACTGCGTGCACTTGGCTTTGGCCTGCCAGCAGCACTGCTGACCCTCGGGCTGGTGCGCTGGGAGCGTGCCAGCGCGCCAGTGCTGCCACCTGCGCTGCTACGGATCGGCGACAGCTCCTATTCCTTGTACCTGAGCCATGTCTTCGTCATTTCCGCCGCGGGCCGACTCTGGCAGAAAAGCGGGTGGAACAGCACCACCTGGCAATCCGGCCTGTTCGTGCTGTTGACCCTGTTGGCCTGTGTTGGTGCCGGGCTCGTGTCCTGGCGGCTGCTGGAACAGCCGTTGCAGAAGTTGTCATCACTGCGCCGCCGACGTGCCCAGGCACCCGACATCCTCGCGGAGTGAGTTTGGCGGTCTTTTGGATACAAATCGATACAAATTGCGAATCATTCTCATTAGTGATCTAATCGCACTCCTTCCATCCCCTCTTTCCCCGTGTCCGCAGATCGCAGCACCACCATCGTGCAACAACAGGCCAGCCGCGGTTTCTGGTTGCGCACCCTGCATCAGTGGCACTGGATCAGCTCGGCGGTCTGCCTGATCGGCATGCTGCTGTTCTCGCTGACCGGCATCACCCTGAACCACGCATCCAGGATCGAAGCCAAGCCGCAGGTGCAGAACCAGCAACTGGAACTGCCAGCGCCGGTGCTCAAGGCCCTGGGTGATCGCGAAGACGGCAACGCACCACTGCCCGCGCGCGTAGCGGATTGGCTATCCAGTCGCCTGGAAGTGTCCATTGGCAGCCGCGAGGCGGAGTGGTCGCCGGAAGAAATCTATTTGTCCATGCCCGGCCCCGGCAGTGATGCCTGGTTGAGCATTGACCGCGAAACCGGCGCGGTGGAGTTTGAAAAAACCCGTCGCGGCTGGGTCTCTTATTTCAATGACCTGCACAAGGGCCGCAATGCGGGCCCGGGCTGGGGTTGGTTCCTCGACGTCTTTGCGGTGGCCTGCCTGGTGTTCTGCATCACCGGCCTGTTCCTGTTGCATCTGCATGCGCGGCAGCGGCGCATGACCTGGCCGCTGGTCGGCCTGGGTTTGCTGATCCCGCTGCTGATTGCCCTGCTCCTCATCCACTGACCGTCTTTCTCTCCGGAGTCGCACCATGCGCGTCACCTTGACCATCGCCCTGAGCGGTTTGATTGCCACCGCTCCTGCCGCCTACGCCGCCAGCCTCGACGTCAATGTCGAAGTGCCCAAGCTCAACGTGGCCGAATACCACCGCCCGTATGTCGCGGTGTGGATCGAAGGTGCCGACCAGCAGGTCGCCGCCAACCTGTCGGTCTGGTATCAGCTCAAGGACACTGCCGAAGGCCATGGCACCAAGTGGCTGCCGGACCTGCGCCAATGGTGGCGCAAGAGCGGCCGCACCCTGCAGGTGCCGGTCGATGGCGTGACCGGCCCGACCCGCCCGGTCGGCAAGCACCAGCTCAGCTTCAGCGACCGCCAGCCGCAACTGCGCGCGCTGCCCGCCGGCCAGTACTCGCTGGTGGTGGAAGCCGCACGCGAAGTCGGTGGCCGCGAACTGGTCAAGATTCCCTTCACCTGGCCAGCCCGTGCCGCGCAGAACGGCCGTGCCCAGGGCACCTCCGAACTCGGCACCGTCACCCTCGCCGTCAAGCCCTGATCCCCCTTACCAACGGAGCCAACCGATGAAGCGTTCCCTCCTGCTTGCCGCCACCATCGCTGCAGCATTGCCGTTCTCCGCCGCCGCCCACAAGGCCTGGCTGCAGCCGTCGCAGACCGTCATTGCCGGTACCAACCCGTGGATCACCGTGGATGCGGCCGTTTCCAACGACCTGTTCTACTTCAACCACGTGCCGCTGCGCCTGGACAACCTGGTGATCACCGCACCGGACGGCAGCACCGTGCAGCCGCAGAATGCCGCCACCGGCAAGTACCGCAGCGTGTTCGACGTCGAACTGACCCAGCAGGGCACCTACCGCCTGGCCACCGTCAATGCCGGCCTGTCGGCCAACTGGCAGGAAGACGGCAAGCCCAAGCGCTGGCGCGGTAACGCCGCCACCTTCGCCACCGAAGTACCGAAGGACGCCAAGGACCTGAAGGTCTCCGAGACCGCCGGCCGCATCGAGACCTTCGTCACCAACGGCAAGCCGAACGACACCGCTCTGGCGCCGACCGGCAAGGGCATGGAACTGGTTGCCCTGGGCCATCCGAACGACCTGTTTGCCGGTGAGCAGGCCAAGTTCAAGCTGCTGGTTGATGGCAAGCCGCACGCTGGCCTGGAAGTCGAGATCACCCGTGGTGGCACCCGTTACCGCAACGCCCAGGAAGAGATCAAGGTCACCACGGACGCCAACGGCGAGTTCTCGGTGACCTGGCCGCAGGCGGGCATGTACTGGCTGGAAACCGGCACCGAGGACAACAAGACCTCGATCCCGCAGGCCAACGTCCGCCGCCTGAGCTACGTCGCCACGCTTGAAGTGCTGCCGCAGTAAAGCTCAAAACCCCTCTCCCTCCGGGAGAGGGGTTGGGGTGAGGGCAAAGCCGAAGCAGCATCAATGAAATTGGCTGCCGGCCAGAACAGCAAAAGCTCCCCCTCATCCGCCCCTTCGGGGCACCTTTTCCCGTAAACGGGAGAAGAAACACCTGCCCCAGCTGGCTTTTTGATACCGATGTCCACCAACGCCGACATCGCCGCCCTTGGCGGCCACACCATGGGCACCAGCTGGAGCGTCAAGCTGGTGGCTGCACGCAGCCGTGACCTGCACCCGCTGCATGCAGGCATCCAGGCCGAACTCGACCGCGTCGTCGCGCAGATGAGCACCTGGGAAGCCGACTCGGACATCAGTCGCTACAACCGCGCCACCGCCAACAGCTGGCACGCACTGCCCGATGACTTCTGGAACGTACTCAGCACCGCGCACGACATCGCCGAGCGCAGCGCTGGCGCCTTCGATCCCAGCATCGGGCCTTTGGTCGCCCTGTGGGGCTTTGGTGCCGATGCCGGCGCACGGACGGTGCCCGATCCGGCGCGCCTGGCCGAGGTCGCCGCACGCTGCGGATGGCACAAGCTGCAGCTCGACCCGCAGACCCGAAGCGCGCTGCAACCCGGCGGCCTGCAGCTGGACCTGTCAGCCATCGCCAAGGGTTACGGCGTGGATCTGGTCAGCGCCTGGCTGCGCCGTATCGGCATCAGCGCCGCACTGGTCGAGGTCGGCGGCGAACTGCATGGCTACGGTTTGAGGCCCGACGGCCAGCCCTGGCGCGTGCTGGTCGAATCCGCACCCGAAGAAGACGCCGGCGCCGAGTACCCACCGCGCGTGCTGGCGCTCGATGATCTGGCGGTTGCCACCTCCGGCGACCGCTGGCACCAGTTCGAGCGCGATGGCATCTCCTACAGCCACACCCTGGACCCACGCAGCCACGCCCCGGTCAGCCGCGCAGCTGCGGCGGTAACGGTCATTGCCCGCGATGCGATGCATGCCGATGCCTGGGCCACCGCGCTCACCGTGATGGGGGCCGAAGAAGGCCTGGCCTTTGCCAACGACCATGACTTGGCTGCACGCTTCATCACCCGTGGCAGCAATGGCCTTGTCGAAACCATGACGCCCGCCTTCCAGCGTCACCTGGACGCCAGCACGCAATGAATCCCAATCGTTCCACCCGCGCCCTGCTCGGCAATCTCGCTGTTGGCCTCGGCCTGCTGCTGATCGCGCTATTGCTGCTGCGCCTGCATCTGGGCGAACGCTGGTGGCCGGCCGCACCATTGGCATCGCAGTGGTGGATGGCGCTGGCAGCGCTGGTGGTCTATGCCGCAGCCTGCTTCGCGCTGTGGTGGTGTACCCGCCAACGCGATGACGACAACGGCGACAGCAATGAACCGCCGATCCTGGTGGCATGGTCCAGCCAGACTGGCTTTGCACAACAATTGGCACAGCGCACCGCCGCGCATCTGCGCGCTGCCGGGCACAAGACCCGCCTGCGCGCCATCGACCAGGTTGATGCTGCGCTGCTCTCCAGCAGTCGCCAGGCCCTGTTTGTCGCCGCCACCACCGGTGAAGGGGATCCGCCGGATCATGCGCTCGCCTTCCTGAGCCGGGTAATGCCAAAGCCGTTGCAGCTTCCACAGCTGCAGTACGCGGTGCTGGCACTGGGCGACAAGACCTACGAGCACTACTGCGCATTCGGCCATCAACTCGACGAGTGGCTGCGCACTCACGGCGCGCAACCGCTGTTCGATACGGTGGAAGTGGACAATGCCGATGCAGACGCACTGCGCCATTGGCAGCAACTGCTGGGCCAACTTGGCGGGGAAGCCAGCCATGCCAGCGATTGGAGCGCACCGGCCTATCAATCCTGGCTGCTGCGCCAACGTGAAGTACTCAACCCCGGCAGCATCGGCGGCAAGGTTTTCCACCTGCAACTGCAGCCCACCACGGGCACCCTGCCGGACTGGCAGGCCGGCGACATCGCCGAGATCGGCCCACGCCAATCCGCCGATGCGGTAATGCAGTGGCTGCAGGCAAACCGGTTCGATGCCGCAACCGTGCTGGCCGATGGCCGCACGCTGGCGGACGCCCTCGCCCGCTCCTACCTGCCGGATGGCACCGACAATCACGATGCCAATGCGTTGGCAGCCAGCCTCAAGCCCCTGCCCCATCGCGAATACTCGATTGCGTCAATGCCTAGCGAAGGCAGCCTGCAACTGATGCTGCGCCGGCAATTGCGCCCGGATGGCACACCCGGCCTGGCCAGCGGCTGGCTCTGCGACTACACGCAGATCGGCGACAGCATTGATCTGCGCCTGCGCAGCAACAGCAATTTCCATCCGCCGGCCAACGACACCCCGCTGATCCTGATCGGCAACGGCACCGGCATCGCTGGCCTGCGCGCGCACCTGCGCGCACGCATCGATGCAGGGGCACACCGCAACTGGCTGCTGTTCGGCGAACGCAATGCCGCCCACGATTTCCATTTCGGTGCCGAGCTGCAGCGATGGCAGCGCGAAGGCGGCATCGAGCGACTCGACACAGTTTTCAGCCGCGATGACGGCCAGTTCCACTATGTGCAGGACGCACTGGCCGCACACAGCGATGTGTTGCGGCAGTGGCTGGACGACGGCGCCACCATCCTGGTCTGCGGCAGCCTGCAAGGCATGGCCCCGGCGGTGGACAAGGTGATCATCGATGCGATTGGTGCCGATGCGCATCAAGCGTTGCGTATCGCAGGGCGCTATCGCCGCGACGTGTACTGATCGCAACAACGCTTCACCTGTAGTGCCGAGCCATGCTCGGCAAGGGCATTACAAGCAATCCCAACGTAGTGCCGCGGCCGCCCCCGCAGAAGCGTAGACGCGGTTGTCACAAACCAGCAAACAGAACCCCGAAAAGTAA
>NZ_JBRREA010000024.1:0-66065 GCF_056759975.1 Stenotrophomonas sp. STEN031 | reverse complement strand
CCGCCGCCCCCCCACCCACTCATCCCAGTCGGCGCCCTCCCGGGGGCGCGCGGGCCCTCCGTCCCGGCCCTCCCGCTCCGCGCCGGCCCCCCCCACTACAGTCAGCAAAGCCCCTCTCCCTTCGGGAGAGGGGCTTGAACAATCACCGCACCGGCAAGCGGTTGTTGAGCTTGGTTACCTCAGCTCCATCCCCTTCCAGGCCAACCCGTACGCTCGCGCCCTCGCGCTTGAACCCGGCTGGCATCTGCAGCTCCACCGTCACCGTCCGCGGCGACAGATCCAATGGCGCTTCCAATGCAGGCACCGCAACCCGAGCGACCTCACGACCGCGCGCATCTTCAAGCACCGCATAACCAGCGCCAGTCCCGACATGCCCCAGGCTGTGCACGGTCAACTGCACGCGCTCACCCTCGATCTTCAGATCGCCACGGCCAATGCCCAGGTCCGCGCGTGTCTCCACCGGTGTGCCGGGCGTCACCAGCTCGAACTCGAATACCTGGTTCTGCTTTGGCACAAACCGCAGCTGCGTGCTGGCGCTCTTCTCCAGCAGCACCTCGCGAACCTCCGCCTTGCCGTCGATCACATCATCACCATCGCGATCCACGCCACTGCGGATCCGCCAGGTACCGGCAGCGATATTCCAGCCGGTCATGGTCGCTTCCAGCGGCGTGTTGCCAAGGTTGTAGGCAATCACCTTGAAGCGCTCACGTGACGGCGCATGCACCAGCAAAGCGACCTGCTCGGCACCATCAGGCTGTGCGAACTGCCAGCTCACCGTATGCCCCGGCCAGCTCTGGTTGCGCTTCAGGCCGATGCCGCCTAGGCGCAGACGCTGCAGGAATTCGCTCGGTGCTTCGACGCGGTCGCTCCACCAGTGGCCTTCGGTGTTCATGTACTCACGTTGCGCCTTGGCCTGGATGCCGTCGGCGTGCAGCGCTTCCAGGTACTTCTTGTCACCGGTCTGCTGCCAGGCGCTGATCGCGGCAAAGCCGCTGCCGCCCTTGTCGGCGTCGGCCAGCAACTGCTTGCCCCAGTCCTGCTGCCTGCCCAGTACATCGACATAGTTCTCGCCGAGGTTGGACAGCACGCCCGGCCCACCACGCACCACGCGGTAGTCCAGCGCCTGCAGGTACTTCGCGTCGCCGGTCCAGCGCCATGCAGCCCAGAAGGTGTGCATCAGATCGCCGCTGCCCGAGCCCTGGTTCAACTCACCGCCGCGGGTCTTGCCGGTGGCCCAGTTGATTTCGTTGGGCAGGGTGAAGCGGCCCTTGTCGTCTTTGTAGGCGTGGGCCAGATAGCCATCAGCCAGGCCAGTGACCAGTTTGCGGCCAGTCGGATCGGCGTTGTACTCACCCATCAGGAAAGCCGGATGCAGCGCGGGGAACGAATACGGCTTCTGCCACTGCCAGTTCGGCTCGCGATAAACCTTGTTGCCGCCAAACCAGTTGCTGGAGAACAGCAGGTTGCCCTGCGGGTTGCGCAGGATGATGCGCTCGTCGAAGGCCTTCACCGTCTCCATCAGGCGCTCGACGGTGAGCGGATCGCCCCAGTTGAGGTAGAGCATCGCGCTGTTGGTATTGATGCCCTCCTCGTAGGCGTGCAGCTCATCGGTCTCGATGGTGCTCAGGCCATTGGAGAACATGCCGTTGCGGTAAACCGCATCGGAGAGTGCCGTCAGCGAGCGGTTCAGGCGCTCGGGCTCCACGCCCATCAGTGCCAGTCCCGGCCACTGTTGGGTCAGGTCGCTGTCATCGGAAATGCCGCCGCCGAAATCGCCGTAAGCGACCTGCCGGTTCTCGATCCACCAGTCAACAAAGCGACGCACGTACTTCAGGTCTTCAACCTGACGGAACGCCCACAACGGTACACCCTTCGGCGCCTGCGGTTGCTCGAACGGTGGCTTGCCCTGGCTGTTGTAGCTGATGTAGTTCCAATACAGGCGGCCCAGCTCATGGTCCGGATCGACCCGCAGCAGATCACTCAGATCAGCATAGACGCGCGAGTACAAACGCTGGCGCTTGGAGGTGGTGTGCTCCTCGACCAGGAAGCCCCAGTTGTCGCGCACCTGGTTGAAGCGATCGGCGACATGCTGCTTGATCGCCTCCTTGCGTTGCTTGAACACCAGCCGCACTTCGGCGCCGTCCAGTGATGCGGCATTGAAGCCGGGCGCAGCCGAGGCTACCGAGATCCACAGGCTGTCGGCGGTGAGGATACGGTCGCGCAGATCCAGCCACAGCGTGCGTTCTTCACCCGGCTTCACCGACACCGAAACGTCGATCATGTCGCGCGCCGGCCAGATCGGGTCCTTGATGCGGATGTTCAGCGGGATCAGACCGTCATGCGTCGCCGGCAGGTCCAGGGCGGGGATATCGATCGCCACACCATCGAGGCCGTCGTACATGTTCTCCCAGCTGTGCGCCCAGCTGCGGATCAGCGGCTGCGCGGCCGGGGCATCGCCGACGCCGGACGGAATGAGCACGTGCACGATCGGCATTGGCTTGCTCGGCAGGCTGTCAGCAGCGCGCTTGCGCGAACCTGCGCCCTTGGGTAGCGCCATCACCGTGCTGCGCTCATCCGGCGCGAAGCGGCCGTCGATGTAGTCACGCAGGCTTGCGATTTTGGTGTAATCCGGCAGCACGCTGCTGTCGATCTGGTAGCGCTGCTTGATCGTTCCTTCCGGCTCGGCCGCGTCGCTGACCTGGTAGCCCCAGATTTCCTGGATCGGGGTTTCCTGCGTGGTGTTGTGAAAGTGCAGGGTGCCACCAACCTGGTCAGCGAAACTGTCCACACTGCGCACCACGCCTTGCGGACGCTTGAACAGTGTGCCGGCCGTGCCTTTCAGCTCGCCGTAGGCGGCACCGCGGATCTCGATGCGGTTGATGTGCTCGCCTTCGGGAACCGTCAGGTCGAGCTGCTGGCCACCTTCGACATAGGTGTTCCAGTCCGGCAGCTGGAAGTAATCATTGCGCCCGGGCAGTCGCGAGCGGTTGTAGACGCCCGGCCACGTGGTTTCGGCGATGCCGTCGGTGCCTTTCCACATCCACTGCAGCTTGTCCTTTACATCGGCGAACTCGACCTTGCGGATGCTTGTCGTCGGCGCGCTCAGTGCCGGCGGCGCGGCACCTTCCCAGCCATAGCGGTGCCACCAGGCGCGTTGCGAGGCGCTGCCGCCCTCGGCACTGCGCGGCTCGGCATTGCGCGCGAGCGCGGCCACACCAGCCGCGTCGAGCATGCGGTCGTAGACGCGGATCTCGTCGAAGTCACTGCCACGCAGGAAGTTGTAGCGGCTCTGCACCTGATAGGGCGCCATCACCCGGCCGGCGAGGCCGAGCTGGTCCAACGCTGCATCGTAGTCACCGGTGGTGGCCGCCTGCGCGACTTCACGGCCATCAATGAACAGCTTGACGCCCTTGTCCTCGTCCCAGGCAAAGGCGATGTGCTGCCATTGCTCGGGCGAAGGATTCCTGTCGAGCTTGAACGAGACGCGCGTGCGGGCCAGGTTGGCATCGGTGACGAAGGCATCGAAGCCGTGCCCGTTCCAGTCGATGCGCAGCCACGCCATGTCCCAGCTGCTGTGGTCGGCGTAGCCGACGCGGAAGATCACGAACGGGGTTTCGCCCACTGCATAGCGCGAGCGCCAGAAGAAGGACAGGGTGCCGCGCTCGGCCTGGATGTTGCCGGGTGCATTCCACGACAGCACGCCGTCGTCCTGCCACTGGATCGCACGGCCATGCGCGCCATCGTCGACAAGGCTGACCTTGTCCTGGAAGTTCGGCGTGGCATCACCGCGTGCACTGTCGGCGACGAAGCCCTTGTCCGCCGAGACGCGGAACAACAGCTCAGGCGACTGCGCGACTGCACTCAGCGGTGCCAACAGCAGGCCCAGCACGCAGGCGAGGTGGGTGGGACGCAACACGGTTTTCTGGTTCATTGTCTAACTCGTTCCAAATCGGTTGACTGCCTTGCTTAAGCCCCTCTCCCTCCGGGGTGAGAAGGGGCGCTCGCGAACCAAAGGTTCGCGCCGCTACGAACGCCCTTGCGCTGGCGCGAGGGCCGGGGCGCGGAGCGGGGGGTGGGGAGAGGGTCGGAGTTGCTCGGTATCGATGATTGCCAGCAGCTTCGCCCTTACCCTCATCCGGCCCTTCGGGCCATCCCCGCCTTCGCGGGGACAGGCGCTTCTCCCGGAGGGAGAAGGGCCTGGCTTCACGTTCGCTCCGGCATCTTCCGCCCATGCCGCTGCGCCCACTTCGGCCACTCCCGTACCAGCAACTGCTCCGGCCATACCCCATACCAGGCATAACCTACCCGGCGTTCGTTCGGAATATCCGCGAAACGCGCCACACGCTCGCCCTCGCGATTGACGAACATCGGCCGTCCCTGTTGCAGATCGTAGAAGCGTGCCCACAACCGTGCGCCTGCCAAAGGTTCTACAAGCACGTCCTTGCCGCTGGGCTGCTCCGGTGCTTCGACTTTACGCGTCGCCAGGTCCGGCAAGGCATTGGCCTGCAGCCACTGCAGGCCGGCTTCAATGGCCTCGATGGTCTGCGGGCTCGGCTCGGGCTGGCGCATCAACAGGCGCAGCACGCCTACCGACTCGGATACGGCAAGCGATGGCAGTTCGTAGGAACGCGCCTTGGCCGGTTGCAGGCTGACCTCGTCGTATTGCGCGGCCCAGATGGAAAGCCGGCCATCCATGCGTACCTGCGTGGCCAATACGTTCTGCAGACCGCGCTGCAGGGCGGCATTGGCCTTGCCTGCGTATTCCGGCGGCAGACCCGCAACCGCGGGCGCACCTTCGGCGATGTCCTGCAGCAGGTCCAGCACGCGGGTCATCGCGTCGTCGTTGAAGGTGATCTGATGCCGGTACAGCGAACGCTCGGGGTAGTACTGCGGCCACCCGCCATTGGCGTACTGCGCGGCCAGCAGATAGTCCACGCCACGCTGCGCGGCGCTCAGGTAAACGGTGTTGCCGGTATCTTTCCATACCTGCAGCAGATGGCGGATCTCACGCGTGGTCGCCTTGTTGTCGATATTGGCGTCATCCAGCCGATCCGGGGCCTGCAACGCCGTGCGCTCGTCGGCGCTGAACACGTGCTGGTAATCCACCGCCTTGCCTTGGTACTGCTTGGACCAACCGCCGGAGGCGGTCTGCAGTAGCAACATGTTCTCGGCTTCGGGCTCGGTGCGCGGTGCGGCTGCCTGCACCGCTGCAGAGCTCCAGCCCGCGCTGATCAACAGCGCGGTCGATAACCACAAACGCCTCATCGCATCCTCCTGCATGCACCGGGACGCCAGCGTGCTGGCATCCCGGTATTACTGCATTGGTCGTGCGTATGTTTCATCTCAGAACTTGTAGCGCGCGCCGAGGTAATACTGGCGACCGGTAACGGTGTAGCGGTCGGCCATCTGCAGCGCCGAGTCCACGTAGCGCTGGTCCGGCGTATCGAGCAGGTTGATCGCCTCGAAGGTCAGCGACAGCTTCTTGTTGACCTTGTATGACATGTTGAAGTCGACGTTGCGCACGCTGTTCTTGCCGGTCACATCCGGCGTTGCGAACTGGTTGCCGTCCAGGTCCCAGACGCTTTCCTGGCTGAGGATCTCGCCGATGTAGCCGTCGCGGTAACTGGTGGAAACACGGGCGCTGAACTTGCCGTCGTCATAGTACAAAGTGGCGTTGTACGAATTCGGCGACAGGTTGACCAGGTCGTTGTCGGTGAAGGTGGTGGTGATGCTGGTATTGCTGTTGCCGGCCGAGCTGAACATGTATTTGATGCTCGACTCCACATGCGTGTAGTTGAGCTGGATGCCGAACTTGCTCCAGATCCCGGGCAGGAAGGTAAACGGCTGCTGGTAGCTCAACTCGTAGCCCTTCAGCGGGCCGCCCGGGGTGTTGTAGTAGCTCTGCACGTTGAACACGGTGTCGGCGGTGAAGCCAGCCGGCAGCAGATCCAGCGAGTAGCCCATGGCACCCCAGGTGGTCAGCAGGCGGGTGCGCTGCACATAGCTGTCGATGTCCTTGTAGAACAAAGCAGCAGACAGCAGGCCGCCATCACCGAAGTACCACTCCGCACTCAGGTCGTAGTTGGTCGAGCGGAACGGATCGAGCTTGGGATTGCCAAGGTTGATTGCGAACACGCGGCCGTCATCGAAGTAACCGGTGGGGCCGCCACTGACGCTGGGTGACAGGTAGGCAAGCGTCGGTCGTGCCATGGTCTTGGCTGCGCCGAAACGCAGCACCACGTTCTCGGCCACGTCCCAGGCCAGGTTCAGCGATGGCAACACGTCCTGGTAGCTGTGGTTGACCACCGAGCGCACCAGCGAGCGTTCACCGGCCGCAGCCGTCGCGCTGGCCACACCGAAGAACGATTCACAGTTGGCCGAGTTGTTGCCCGATGTGGCTGCGTTGCACGGTGCCCAGCCCGAAGAACTGATCTGGGTATTGACCACACGCACGCCGAGATTGCCGCGAAAGGCGCGGTCCCACAGTTCGGTGTTGAAGTCCAACTGCAGGTAGCCGCCGAGGCTGCGCTCGTTGACCTCGAAGTTGTTGTTGGAAGCGCCGAAGTGGCCGATGCCGGCCAGACGGTAATCGCCGCCCTGCACGCCGGTATCGCAATTGCAGTTGATGTTGAGCAGCTCGGCGATCTTGCCGAAGTCCGGGATCAGCCAACCGTTCGGCACATTGCCGGACAGGTTCTTGCCGAAGCCGGTCAGCGTTGTACTCAGGTCACCGACGGTGACGCCTGCCGGCAAGGCCTGGGCCAGGCGGCCATAGCTGATGTGGCGGTACTCCTCCGACTCCATGTCGTAGTCCTTGTAGGCAAGGCCGGTACGCAGGGTGAAGGTCGGATTGATATTGAACTGCAGGTCGACCTTGGCGGTGTCGAAGGCGTTGTTGACGTAACTCGGGTTCAAGCGCACTTCGCTGATGTTGCTGCCGCGCGCGGTGCCGTTGCTGTTTACCGGTACCGCACCATAGCCCAGCCACGACCATGCCGCCGCGTCGTTCAGGGCGAAGGGCAGGGTCATGTTCGGCATGTCGCCGCCGTTGCGCATGTCCATCACGAAGCCATCGACATTGCTGTTGTCGAAGCTCACCAACGAGAACACCGGGCGCTCATAGTCCGAGCTGGAGTGGCCGAGCACGGCCTCCAGCTTCACTGCGTCGTTGAAGTGGTGTTCCAGGTTCAGGCTGTACTGCTGGAAGGTGGTCGATTCCTCGATCAGGCTGGATTCGGTGCGAAAATCGACGTTGTCGAATACGCCGTAGACCAGGCGATTCTGCGCATCCACTTCAGCCTCGCGCACCACGATCTGGGTCTTGCCACCGAGGTTGGCGGCACGGTGCAGGTTGGCGCCGATGGAATCTTCGCGCTGGTCCTTGTCCAGCTTCGAGTACATCGCATCGAAGCTGAGCAAGGTGTCGTCGGAAACGCGGAACTGGAAGGCGCCGGTTACACCCAGCCGCTCGATCTCATGCGCGGTGCGGATATAGCGCGGGTAGCGCGGAATCCACGCATTGGTCGCGGTCTCGTAAGCGGCGATGTTCTCCGGCGTGTTGGCCGGGCGCGGCAAACCGTTGCCACAATGGGTCTTGCTGATGCCATAGCTGCCCCAGCCGTTGTTGCGGTCCTGGTTGGCCTGGCTGCCGCTGCCGGCCGGGGTTTCATTCGACGCCGGGTTGCGTGGCGTCTGCGGGTTGTAGCCCACCGGCGAACAGAAGCCGTAGGTGCCGTTGTTGGCAGCGGTGGACTGGTTCGAGTTGCGATGGTTGCCATGCTCCCAACGCACCGGGTTATAGCCTTCCTCGTAGACGTTGCGCTTGCTGTACGAGCCCGACAGCAAGGCGCCGAAGCGGCCATCGGCCCAGGTATTGCTGATCAGGCCGGAGAAGCGCGGATCGAATTTTTCCGCCAGCTCGCCGTAACCGGCCTGCGCCGAGGCCGAGGCCTGGAAGCCAGCGAAGTCGAACGGACGCGAACCACGCAGGTCGACGGTCGAACCCAGCGAGCCCTCATCCATCTGCGCCGACTGGGTCTTGTTGACCTTGACCTGGCTGAAGAGTTCGGAGGCGAAGGTATTGAAATCGAAACCGCGGCTGCGGTTGACGCCGCTGCTGCCGTTGCCGGCGGTGGCCAATGCTTCCAGGCCGTTGAGGCGTACGCGGGTGAAGTCCGCGCCCAGGCCACGGATCGAGATGCGCTGGCCTTCGCCGCCTTCGCGATCAATCGATACGCCGGCGATGCGCTGCAGCGACTCGGCAAGATTCTGGTCGGGGAATTTGCCGATGTCCTCGGCGAAGATCGCGTCCACCTGTTCGGTGGTGTAACGCTTTTCGTCCAGCGACTTCTGCAGGCTCTGGCGGTAGCCAGTGACGTTCACTGCATCCAGCTGGGTGGCCTCGGCGGCCGCAGGTGCGGACTGGGCGAAGGCGAGGGGAGCAGTCAAAACCGAAGCAATGGCGGTTGCCAACAAGGTAACCGGTGTCTTTCCAAAACGGCGCTTACGATCCATGCGGTGGGCTCCTTCCCCGGACGGGGAATCAAGCGGACTGGAAGGGGTGTGGGGATATCCCTGGCGAGTGATTCAGACGTGCTGTCGGGCCGTTGCGGCCGCACGTGGACAGCCGTCAGGCCATGGCATGACCATGGCCTGCGGAGAATGAAAAAGCAGGGGCGGATCTGCGGAGAGAATGCGATCCGCCCCCTGCCAAAGTGCGTCTATCAGAACTTGTAACGCAGGCCCAGGGTGAACTGGCGACCGGTCTCGCTGTATTCCAGCGGCAGCGACACCGTCGGGTTCGACACCCACGATTCCTGAGCTTCGTTGGTCAGGTTGGCGCCTTCCAGGCTGATTTCCAGCTGGTCACTGATGCGGTAGTGGATGGACGCATCAATGAAGGTGGTGCCGCTCTGCCCGTGCACACCCAGGCCCTTGCTGTCGAAGCCCGCTTCGGTGCCCGGCACCTGGATCAGGTAGTCATCGCGGTTGGTCGCCGACACACGGCCCGACCAGCTGCTGCCTTCGTAGAACAAGGTCGCGTTCCACGAATTGCGCGACAGACCGGTCAGGTCGTCCTTCTGCGCCATCACGCCACCGGAGGTCACGTACTGGATCTTCGATTCGACGTAGGTGTAGTTCAACTGCGTGCCGAAGTTGGCCCACTTGCCCGGCAGGAAGGAGAAGGGCTGGGTGTAGTTGAACTCCACGCCGGTCAGATCACCGCCCGGGGTATTGACCGGGGCGCTGAACACGAACTCGTCGTTGACGCTGGCATTGAGGTTGTCGAGCAGGCTCGCCGGCAGGCCGCTGGTCGCATACACGCGGCTTTCGCGGGTCGGCTGGATGAAGCTCTCGATGTCCTTGTAGAACAGGCCAACACCGAGCATCGCGCCTTCTTCGAAGTACCACTCAAAGCCGAGATCGGCGGTCTTGGCACGCACCGGGTCCAGCATCGGGTTGCCACCGCTGACGGTGCGCGCACTGCCGCTGACACTGACGGTGACACCCGGGGTCAGGCTGCCCAAGCCCGGACGCGACATCACCTTGGCAGCGCCGAAGCGGATCAGGAAGTCCGGGGTGATCTCCGCCACCAGGTTCAGCGACGGCAGGAAGTCGTTGTACTCACGGCTGACCGTGGTGCGCACCGGCGTACCACTGGCCGAGGCGATGCCGGTCGAGGTCTGCTTGGTCTTGACGTAGCGCGCACCGATGTTGCCGGTTACCGGCACCGAACCGATGTCGAAGCCGAACTTGCCCATCAACCAACCGCCGCGGTCCTGCTCCTGCACGCTGCGGATGCTGGCCGCATAGTCGACGAGCGCATAGATGCCTTCGCCACTGAGGATGTCGAATTCATTGGCGATGCCGTTGAAGTTCGGCACCACCCACTTGCCCGGCGAACCGGACATGCCCTGCAGGCTGGCCAGTTCGGTCATGTTGACCGGTACGATCTTGCTGCCGTCGAAGGTCGGCACCGCGGTTTCCAGGCCGACACGACGGCGTTCCATCGAGTCGAAGCTGAAGTTCTTGGCCTGCACGCCGCCTTCCAGGGTGAAGGACGGGCCAATCGCCCACGAGAACTCCAACTGGCCGTTGTCGAAATCGTTGGTGACGTAGTTCTGGCGCAGGCGGATCGTGGACAGCGTCCAGCCGCTGGGGTCGGTCGGATTGATGCCGTAGTTGAAGACCGGCTTGTTCGGGTTGCCGCGGTAGTCGTAGCTGTAGCCGTCAACGTTGAGCTTGTCCATCATGATGGTGGCCTGGACCGGGTTGTCGTGCTTGGAGCGCGAGGTACCCACCTTGCCGGTGATGGTGAAGTTGTCGGTCAGGCGATGCTCGCCATCCAGGCTGAGCTGGTAGAACTCGGTGCTCCACTCGTCATGGCGGTTCTCGGCGCGGATGTCGACATTGTCCATTTCCGCGTAGACCAGCGCGCCATTGCGAACTTCGCCGTTGTTGACGACGATTTCCTTCTTGCCGTCATTGGTGGACTTGCTCAGGCCATTGGCCTCGATGTACTTCTCATCGCGCTTGGCGTCGATCTTGGAGTACAGCGCATCCAGGCTGAAGGTGGTGCGGTCGCTGGGCTTGAACTGCAGCGCGCCGGTCACGCCCAGGCGCTTCTGGTCATGCTCCATCAGCGTGTAGCGCGGGAAGCGTGGCGAATACACGTCCGTCTTCAGCGCGTCCTTGAACGGCGAGGCCGCATTGAAACCACCATTGGTGCCGCCGCCAGCCCAACGTACGGTGCCAGTACCTTCCTCCACCGTCTCACGCTCGGAATAGGCCACCGACAACAGGGCGCCGAACTTGCCATCCGCCCAGCTGTTGGCAATCAGGCCGGCGAAACGCGGCATTGCCGACTGCGAGGCATCGTTGTACGAGGCCTGCACATTGCTGACGATGGTCAGGCCGTCATAGTCGAACGGGCGCGCGGTACGCAGGTCTACAGTGGCACCCAGCGAGCCTTCCTCGACATCGGCCGAGGCGGTCTTGCGCGCGATCAGCTGGGTGAACAGGTCGGCGGCGAACACGTTGAAATCGAAACCACGGCCACGGTTGGTGCCGCCCTGGCCATCGCTGCTGCCAACGGTGCTCAGTGCTTCCATGCCATTGATGCGCACGCGGGTGAAGTCCGGGCCCAGGCCACGCACCGAGATGTTGCGGCCCTCGCCGCCGTCACGGGTGATCACCACGCCGGGAATGCGCTGCAGCGACTCGGCCAGGTTGCTGTCCGGGAACTTGCCGATGTCCTCGGCGACGATGGCATCGACCACGCCGGCTTCGCCGCGCTTGATGTCCAGCGCCTTCTCCACGCTGGCGCGGTAACCGGTGACGGTGACTGCATCCAGTTCGGTGGCGGCGGTGCCGGCAGCCGGCGCAGCGGCGTCCTGGGCCATGGCAACGCCTGCCTGCAGGGCCAAACTGATCCCCAACGCGAGCAAGGTAACCGGTGTCTTTTTCTGCGAGTTACGTGGATTCATGTGCTTCCCCTCTCCAAGGTTTGCATGCGATGCAGTGGCTCCGGCTTGTGCTTTCCGCTGGATGACACCGCTGGTCAAAACGGAAAGTAGCAGCTGCGTGAAGAGGGAGCATCTTGCACTGCAACAGGGAGCAAACAGGGCGGAAACCATTGTCTGAAGGACATTGGAGGACGGTAACACGGGCAACCGAGGGGACAGTGGTGACCGAATGACACCGATAGTCAATCATCCGTGCCATGATGCGCGCCGATCGACGAGGAGACAGGAATGGCGATGATTTCCCCCCGTGTTGTCTGTTTTGGTGAGCTGCTCCTGCGCCTGGGCGCGCCTGGCAACCAGCTGTTGTTGCAGTCACCCACGCTGGACGTGCATGCCGGCGGTGCCGAAGCCAATGTCGGCGTGTCGCTGGCACACTTTGGCCACGACGTGGCGATGATCAGCGTGGTTGCCGACAACCCGCTGGGCGCGGCGGTAGCTGGCGAACTGCGCCGTCACGGCGTGGACACCTCGCGCGTGCGCCGCAGCGATGGCCGCATGGGCCTGTACTTCCTGACCACCGGTGCCGGCCACCGGCCCAGCGAAGTGGTCTATGACCGCGCCGACTCCGCCTTCGCCAGTGCCCGCGCCGACAGCTACGACTGGCCGGCGCTGCTGCAGGGCGCGCAGTGGCTGCACCTGTCCGGGGTCAGTCCTGCCTTGGGCATGGAAGCCGCACAGGCCACCCTGGCCGCCGCCCGCGCCGCCAATGAGCGCGGCATCAAGGTGTCCTTCGACGGCAACTTCCGGCCCAAGCTGTGGGAGCGCTGGGGCGGCGACGCCAAGGCCATCCTGCGTGATCTGTTCGACTGCGCACACATCGTGTTTGCCGACTACCGCGACATCGGCGTGGTGCTGGGCGGCGAGTTCAACCAGGCCGAGCCGCAGGCACGCGTCGATGCCGCTGCGGCAATGGCGTTCGCGGCATTCCCACGCCTGCAATACATGGCCTGCACGCAGCGCACCGCGCACAGCGTCGGCCACCATTCACTGGGCGCGATGTTGCTCGGCCGCGATGGCACCCGTGCATTGGCGCCAGCCGAAGAGCTGACCGATATCGTCGATCGCATTGGCGGTGGTGACGCCTTCGCGGCCGGCGTGCTGCACGGCCTGATCGAAGGCATGGATGCGGAAACCACGATCCGCTTCGGCCTGGCCGCAGGCTGCCTGAAGCATTCCATCCCCGGTGATTTCAACCCCGTCGGCGTGGCCGACGTCATGGCCCTGATGGGCGAAGGAAAGTTCGATGTCCGGCGCTGATCCGCGCGTACGCGCTGTGCTCAAACTGGCACCGGTGATTCCGGTGTTCACTCCCGACAACGTCGACGATGCGGTACAGGTCGCGCAGGCCTTGTTCAACGGCGGCTTGCCGGTGATCGAAGTCACCTTGCGCACCGCAAACGCGATGGATGCGATCAAGGCCATGGTCGAGGCCGTACCGGATGCAGTCGTCGGTGCAGGCACCGTGCTGACGCCGGCGCAGATGGAGAAGGTCAAAGCCGTGGGCGGCCGCTTCGCGGTCTCGCCGGGCGCCACCGACACCTTGTACGCCGCAGCACGCGATACCGACCTGCCGTTCCTGCCTGGCGTTGCCACCTCCTCGGAACTGATGCGCGGGCTGGAGCAGGGCCTGGATACGTTCAAATTCTTCCCGGCCGTACAGGCTGGTGGCGTGGGCATGCTGTCGGCCTGGAATGGCCCGTTTGGGGATGTGCGGTTCTGCCCGACCGGCGGCATCAGTGCGCAGACCGCATCGCAGTTCCTGCACCTGCCAAATGTGCTGTGCGTGGGTGGCTCGTGGTTGACCACGCGTGAGTTGCTGCAGGCGCGCGATTGGGCTGGGATTGAAGCCTTGGCACGCGCTGCGGCTGTTTTGCCGGGTTGATGCCGGGATTGGGGGATTGGATCAAGATCAAGATCAAGAGCTGACCCCTCCCCAACCCTCCCCTTGCCTTCGGCAAAGGGAGGGGGCTGAAGCTGCAATTGCGCAGGATGCTGCAGGCCGTCGGAAATACCCCCTCCCTTTCGCACCGCGAAGGGGAGGGCCGGGGAGGGGTGCTGTTGCTGTTGCTGTTGCTGTTGCTGTTGCTGTTGCTGTTGCTGTTGCTGTTGCTCAGCTTTAGAGCTTCAACCGCCGATACAAGGTACTGCGGTTAACCCCCAACCTTTTCGCTGCCAGGCTCACATTGCCATCGCAGGCCGCCAAGGTCTGCCGCATCACATCCAAGGCCAGTTCCTGCAAGCTGCCATCCACCACCGGCACAGCAGCAGTGCGTCGCGCAGCTTGATGCAGATACTCCGGCAGCAATTCCCTATCAATCACCGTCCCCGGCTCGGTCAACGCCACCAGGGTGCGCAGGCAGGCCGCTAGCTGGCGCAGATTGCCCGGCCAGTCGTACGCGACCAGCGAATGCTCTGCCTCCATGCTCAACACCCGCCCCTGGGCCAAGGGCTGCCACATCGCCTGCAGCAGCTGCGCGCGATCCTGCGCCTCACGCAGCGGCGACAAGCGCAGCACATGATCGGCGATGCGGTAGTACAAATCCGAACGGAACCGGCCTTCATCCATCGCCTGCTGCAGGTCGCAGTGGGTGGCGCAGATCAGCATGAAATCCAGCTTGACCGGCTTGCCGCCGCCCAACGGTGACAGCTCGCGGTCCTGTAGTACGCGCAGCAGGCGCGGCTGCAGGGCCAGCGGCATGTCGCCGATTTCGTCGAGGAACAACACGCCGCCCTGCGCCTGCCGCAGCAGGCCTTGGCTGCCTTGTCGACGCGCGCCGGTGAAGGCACCTTCCTCGTAACCAAACAACTCCGATTCGATCAGGCCTTCGGGCAGGGCCGCGCAGTTCACCGCGACGAAGGGCTTGCCGCTACGGCTGCCTTGCGCGTGCAGCGCGCGCGCCGCCACTTCCTTGCCGGTGCCGGTTTCGCCCTGCAGCAATACCGGCAGGCCTGCCTCCAACACGCGACCGGCGCGCAGCAGTTGTTCGCGCTGGCCTGCATCGAATACCACGGCGGGCGCGGCGACCGTGGATGGCGTCGGCCGTGCCAGCGGTGACGCGGCGCTGGCCGTCCGCGTGCGAGCTGCCGATGCTGGTGCATCCAGCTGACCATGCAGCACGCGACCACTGCGATCCTGCAACGTGCCTTCATCGCGCATCCGCGACAACGGCATCTCGAACAGGGCCTCATACGATGCGCGGCCGATATCACCGCGCTCCAGGCCAAACAGATGCAGACCAACACCATTGGCGGCCACCAGGCGACCGTTGCGGAAGCCGAGCACGGCTTCGCCTGCGGTGCCCAGCAAGGTGCGGTCGTGGTGCAGGCGTAATAGTTCGCAATCGCCAAGACCATTCTCGAAGAAGCGGTGCTCAATGCGGTTGGCAGCCAACCGCGCCAGGCCCATCGCATGCATCTGCTGCACGCTGGCCGGGCCACTGATGTCGAGCACGCCGGCCAATTGCCCATGCGGATCATGGATGGGCATGGCCGAGCAGCTGAGGATGCCGTGCGGGGCGAAATAATGTTCGCCACCGCGCACTTCCACCGCGCGGCCTTCCACGATCGCGGTGCCGATGGCATTGGTGCCCACCGCCGATTCACTCCAGCACACGCCCGGCATCAAGGCCACGCGCCCGGCCTTGTCGAGGAAGCCGGCGCTGCCCTCGGCATTGAGGATCCAGCCGCTCTCGTCGGTCAGCAGCACGATGCTGCCAGTGCTGGCGGTGTGTGCGGCCAGCCCGTCGAGCTCAGCGCGCGCCAGCCGCCACAAGCGTTCATGGCGCTCACGCAGTTCACGCAGGTTGTGGCCGGGCAGGGGTTCCAGCGCAGGTTCGGCATCCACCAGCAGGCCGCTGCGCTGGCAGCGCCGCCACGACTGCAGGATGGTGTCGGGCACGGTGCCCACGGGCGTGGTGCCGCGCTCGAAGAACGAGCGGCGGGCGTTGCCCACGCGATGCTGCAGTGCCAGTGCCATGAGCGCTCCTGTGTCGCATTTTGCGACAGCTGTTCAAACCACTGTTCCGATTAACACCACACCGGAGCGGGCGCTGCAATCACCTGCGATTTCGCAGTGCAGCAAATTTACCGCCGAGCCTCCGTAGTCAATGGCGTTTCATCGTGCCGCAACGCAACAGGCAGAACTTGGCATCGCTCTTGCGCTGTTGTAGCCACCGCCACACACGCGGCCCACACACCGCTGAACCGGAGATTCCACAGATGAACGCAGTCCTGTCCGCCAAACCGCATGCCACCGACCCGCAGTCCCTGTTCAAAGCCCGCTACGGCAACTACATCGGCGGCGAATGGGTGGCCCCGCGCAGTGGCCAGTATTTCGACAACATCACGCCGGTCACCGGCAAGGTGTTCACCCAGGTGGCACGCTCCAACGCCGAGGACGTGGAACTGGCGCTGGATGCCGCCCACGCCGCCAAGGACGCCTGGGGCAAGCGCTCCACCACCGAGCGCGCCAACATCCTCAACCGCATTGCTGACCGCATTGAGGAAAACCTTGAGCTGATCGCCCATGCCGAGACCTGGGACAACGGCAAGCCGATCCGCGAGACTCTCAATGCCGACGTGCCCTTGATGGCCGATCATTTCCGCTACTTCGCCGGTGCGCTGCGCGCGCAGGAAGGCAGCCTGTCGCAGATCGACAACGATACCGTCGCCTATCACTTCCACGAGCCGCTGGGCGTGGTCGGGCAGATCATCCCGTGGAATTTCCCACTGCTGATGGCAGCGTGGAAACTGGCACCGGCACTGGCGGCCGGCAACTGCGTGGTGCTGAAGCCGGCCGAGCAGACCCCGGCCTCGATCCTGGTGTTGATGGAAGTGATCGGCGACCTGTTGCCGCCAGGCGTGCTCAACATCGTCAACGGCTTCGGCCTGGAAGCCGGCAAGCCACTGGCCAGCAGCCCGCGTATCGCCAAGATCGCCTTCACCGGCGAGACCAGCACCGGCCGGCTGATCATGCAGTACGCCAGCCAGAACCTGATCCCGGTAACGCTGGAGCTGGGTGGCAAGTCGCCGAACATCTTCTTCGCCGACGTGATGGCCGAGGACGATGATTTCCTCGACAAGGCGGTGGAAGGATTCGTGATGTTCGCCTTCAACCAGGGCGAGGTCTGCACCTGTCCGTCGCGGGTGCTGATCCAGGAGTCGATCTACGAGAAGTTCATCGAGCGCGCCTTGGCGCGGGTGGCGGCGATCAAGCAGGGCAATCCGCTGGACCCGAACACCATGGTGGGCGCACAGGCTTCGCAGGAGCAGCTGCAGAAGATCCTGTCCTACATCGAGATCGGCAAGGCCGAGGGCGCCGAAGTGCTGATCGGTGGCGAGCAGAACCAGCTCGGCGGCGACCTCGCCGATGGCTTCTATGTGAAGCCGACGGTGTTCAAGGGCCACAACAAGATGCGCGTGTTCCAGGAGGAGATCTTCGGGCCGGTGGTGTCGGTGACCACCTTCAAGACCGAAGAGGAAGCGCTGGAGATCGCCAATGACACCCTTTACGGCCTCGGTGCCGGCCTGTGGAGCCGCGATGCTTCACGCCTGTACCGCATGGGCCGTGCGATACAGGCAGGGCGGGTGTGGACCAACTGCTACCACGCCTATCCGGCACATGCCGCGTTCGGTGGCTACAAGCAGTCGGGCATCGGCCGCGAGAACCACAAGATGATGCTCGACCACTATCAGCAGACCAAGAACCTGCTGGTCAGCTACTCGCCGAAGAAATTGGGCTTTTTCTGAACCAGGCCCGGACGCGCCCCTTGCTGAATAGACGGGCGTGATCTGGATCAAGGCGCCAGGCCGCGCTTGGCGCCAAGCTGGACTTATCCCCCCACAAAGGAGATCGATTGATGGACAAGACGATGAAGGCGGCAGTAGTCCGCGAATTCGGCAAGCCGCTGGTGATCGAAGAGGTCACCGTGCCGCGCCCGGCCGCTGGCGATATCCTGGTCAAGATCGAAGCCTGTGGCGTCTGCCACACCGACCTGCACGCCGCCGAAGGCGACTGGCCGGTGAAGCCCAATCCCCCGTTCATTCCCGGTCATGAAGGCGTCGGCCATGTCGTTGCGGTCGGTGCGGGCGTCACCCACATCAAGGAAGGCGACCGCGTCGGTATCCCGTGGCTGTATTCGGCCTGTGGCTACTGCGAGCACTGTCTGGGTGGCTGGGAAACCCTGTGCGAAGCGCAGCAGAACAGCGGCTACTCGGTGAACGGTGGTTTCGCCGAGTATGCGCTGGCCAATGCCAATTACGTCGGCCTGCTGCCCAAGGAAGTCGGCTTCGTCGAGATCGCACCGATCCTGTGCGCAGGCGTCACCGTCTACAAGGGTTTGAAGGTCACCGACACCAAGCCCGGCGACTGGGTGGCGATTTCCGGTATCGGCGGCCTTGGCCACATGGCGGTGCAATACGCCAAGGCGATGGGCTTGAACGTTGCCGCGGTGGATATCGACGACAGCAAGCTGGCCCTGGCCAAGCGCCTGGGTGCCAGCGTCACCGTCAATGCCCGCAACACGGATCCGGCCGCCTTCCTGAAGAAGGAAATCGGCGGCGCGCATGGCGCGCTGGTGACAGCGGTATCGCCCAAGGCCTTCGAGCAGGCGCTGGGCATGGTGCGGCGTGGCGGCACGGTGTCGCTCAACGGCCTGCCGCCGGGTGACTTCCCGCTGGACATCTTCGGCATGGTGCTCAATGGCATCACAGTGCGCGGTTCCATTGTCGGCACCCGCCTGGACCTGCAGGAATCGCTGCAGTTCGCTGCCGATGGCAAGGTCGCGGCGACGGTGAGCACCGACAAGCTGGAGAACATCAACGACGTGTTCAAGCGCATGCACGCAGGTGCGATTGAAGGGCGCGTGGTGTTGGACTTCAACGCCTGACCGCAGCCGGCCAGCACATCCGCACCTCCCCCGGGGTGTGCTGGTCGGGTTGCTTTGAGGGCTTTGGCTTTGGCTTTGGCTTTGGCTTTGGCTTTGGCTTTGGCTTTGGCTGTGGCTGTGGCTGTGGCTTTGGCTGTGGCTGTGGCTGTGGCTGTGGTGTTGCGTTTGCTGTGGGTGTGGCTGGGGATGTGGCTGGGGCTGTGGCTGTGGCTTTGGCTGTGGCTTTTCTCCTCTCCCCTTGCGGGAGAGGATGCCGAAGGCAGGAGAGGGTGCGGCGAAGCCGCAAGAGCTCATGCATCTCCAGATTACATACCCATCGGTAGCCAAGCGTTGCCAGCTTCGCGGCTGACGCCGCTCCTACAAAACAGCTGCGCGCCGAAGGCAGGAGAGGGTGCGGCGAAGCCGCAAGAGCTCATGCACTTTCAGATTGCATACCCATCGGTAGCCAAGCGTTGCCAGCTTCGCGGCTGACGCCGCTCCCACAAAAGCCTCCCCACCTTCTTCCTAGCGTGCGTGCACCGCTGCTACCGGTATGCGGTCCAGCGCCAGCCATGCGTCTTCGACCAGGTCCCGCACCTGCTCCCAGCGCAGCCGTGAGCCGCCGCGTGCCTGCTCCCAATGTTCGGCAAGCTCGCCGTCGGTATCGCTGTTGCCGCGCGGCCAGTCCGCCGCATGTGTGGCCAGTGCAAATGCATAGGCCGGTTGCAGGTCAAGCCAACCGCGCGCACCGCGTCGCCGCCGCGCATAGTCGTCCAGGCTGTACTGCACGAAATCCTGCGCCACCTCGTCGGCCGCATGTTGGCTGCGCCTGAGCCGGCCTCGCCGCATCAGCTTGGGATCAGCACCAAACAACGTAGGCGCTAGCGGATGCTCCACTCGATCGGGGCGGTACATGGCACAACCCTCCCTGTTGGGCGGTCACAGATACGCCCGTGGCCGTTAGCGAGGGGTGAGCGAGATGTTCAGGTGGTTGTTGGGCTAGGTGCGACGACAAAAGCAAAGGCAAAGGCACCCCTCCCCAGCCCTCCCCTTCGCTACGCGAAAGGGAGGGGGCCAAGTGCGCGCTCTGCCACTCACCGCGCCCATTGCCACTGCAGGCCAACGGTAAAACTGCGATCCGGGCCCGGCTCGTAGTAGCGCTGGTTGCCGTCGTTGACGATCACCGAGCCGATGTAGCGCTGGTCGAGCAGGTTGTCCACGCGCGCGAAGGCGCGCAGCGGCCCACGAGCCGTCGTCCATTGCCGCGCCATCTCCAGATTCAGCAGGCCATAACCGGCTGCGCTGGCGCCGCCAAGATCGTTCGCGCCTATGTCGCTGGCAGCCACCACTTCAGTCGCCCACTGCCACGGACCCGGCTGCCATTGCCAGCGTGCGAACAGCTGCTGACGCGGCACGCCTGGCAGACGCGTGCCGGCAGTCACCACATTGCTGGGTTGGGTGCAGGGCGGGGGCAGGCCGGTGCAGGTCAGGTAGGCATCGCGCACGCTGGCCTGCAGCCAGGTGTAAGCCAGCTGCAGCTGCTGGTCGGGGGCAATCGGCTGCTGCCAGCTCAGCTCGACACCTTGCCGCCGGGTCGCGCCGATGTTGCGGTAGCTGCTGCGGCCACCGCTATTGGTCGCCACGGCCAACTCGTCATCGCTGTCGGCACGGAACAGCGCCAGTTCCAGCCGCGCGCCGCTCTGCGCGCGCCATTTGCTGCCGATCTCGTAGTTGCGTGTGCTGCCGGCCGCCAGGTCCAGCGCCAGACCTGCGCCGCCATCGGCGCGGTAGCCCAGCTCGTTGAAGGTAGGCGTTTCAAAGCCACGCCCAGCCGAGGCATACAGACGCAGATCGTCGCTGGCGCGGAACACCAGGCCCGCCACCGGCGTGGTCGCCGAGTAGTCGCGACGGCCGCTGTCATCGGGATTGGTGGCGGTGATGTAGCGGTCGCGCGAACGGAACTGCAGCTCGCTGTGGCGCGCCCCCAACAATGCAGACCAGCGTGGACTGAACTGCCACCAGGCCTGCGCGAACTGGTCGATGTTCTGCACCCGGTCATTCTGGTCGCGACGCAGCCGGCCCTTGATGCCCAGGGTGCCACCGATGAAGTTCTCGTAGCCGGTACGGTGCTGCTGCTGACGGTCGGCATTTGCCCCAATCACCAGCTCCAGCGGCTGGCCCGCCAGTTGCCCATGCCAGGCCCAGCGCGCGTCCACGCCGCCGTAATCGCTGTCCAGATCAATGACCCCGCCGGAATGCAGCGGGCTGTTCTGCGGCCCCGGCGGAATCGCCAGGAACTGCTCCACCGCACGCTGCCCCGCATAGCCCATCAGCCGCCAGGTCTGTTGATCACGCTCGACGCTGTAGACAGCCCCCAACTGTGTCTGCCGCACCGACTTGCGGGTGTTGTACTGCGTGGCCACGGCGGTGGCCTGGCGTGGGTTCTCGCGCACCTGCTCGCGACTCAGCCCCAGCGGGTCCTGCGCGTGCGGTGCATCGAAGCCGTTGAACAGCAGCTCCAGCCGCTGGCCCGCCGCCAGATCAACGCCCAGCCGCGCATTCACCGATTCGCGGCGGGCCGCACTGTGCGCGCGCCAACCATCGGTACGGAAATGGTTGGCCGCCACGTTGTAGTGCATAACTCCGGCCAGGCCCTTGAGCTGCACGCCGGTGCTGGAGGTGTTGTTGCTGCCAAGGCTGCTGCGCAACCGCCACGGATCGCCGTCCTGCCCGTCCGCGCTCCACAGCTGCAGCACGCCGCCGGAGGAATTGCCGTACAGCGCCGAGAACGGCCCGCGCAGCACCTCCACCCGGTCGGCGCCGAACACGTTGAAGTGGGAGAGCTGGCCCTGGCCATCGGGCATGGTCGCCGGCACCCCGTCGAGCAGCAGCCGCACCCCGCGCACACCGAAGGTGGAGCGCGCGCCAAAGCCGCGCAGCGACAGCTGGGTGTCCTGTGCGTAATTCTGACGGTCACGTGCCAGTAAGCCGGGCACCGCTCCCAGCACTTCGGATACCTGCGCGCCACGGCCATTGCCGTCGGCGTCCAGCGCCAGCGTGGTGCTGGACGCGGGCAGGTCGAAATCATCCACCGCGTGGACCTTGGCCGCCTGGACCTGCACCCGATCCAGGGTTGCGGTGGGCAACTCGTCGGCCAGCGCCGGCAATGCCAGCATCAGCCCCGAAAACGCAAAAAAACGATTACAAGTACGCATCCGGCCATCATCTCCGATCCACGCAGGCAGCGTCATTGCCCCGCGCGCTGAAGTTCCAGCTGAAACCCTACGGCCAGCGGGCTCCAGCCCTGTTAGGATGACGCGGTTCTGAGCGCGTCGTTGCAGCATCCCGCGCCGAGCACCCCCACTCCCCGCCACTGATACGAGTATCGCCGTGTCCTTCTTTGCAAACGTGGAACAGGTACCTGGTGACCCGATTCTGGGTCTGACCGAGGCTTACAACGCTGACAGCCGCACCACCAAGGTCAATCTTGGCGTGGGCATCTACTACGACGAGAACGGCCGCATTCCGCTGCTGCGCGCCGTCAAGCAGATTGAGCAGACGCTGGCCGCCGAGGCCAAACCGCGCGGCTACCTGCCCATCGATGGCCTGCCGGCCTACACCCAGGCCACCCAGAAGCTGGTGTTCGGCGAGGGTTCGGACCTGCTGGCTGCTGGCCGCGTCGCGACCTCGCAGACCGTTGGTGGCAGCGGTGCGCTGCGCGTCGGCGCCGACCTGCTGAAGCGCCTGCTGCCGCACGCCACCATCGCCATCAGCAACCCGAGCTGGGAAAACCACCGCGCCGTGTTCGGTGCCGCTGGTTTCGACGTGGTCGACTACACCTATTACGACAACGCCGCCCATGGCCTGGACTTCGCCGGCATGCTGGCCGACCTGCAGAAGCTGCAGCCGGGCACCGTGGTGCTGCTGCACGCCTGCTGCCACAACCCGACCGGCGCCGACCTGAGCACCGAGCAGTGGAAGCAGGTTGCCGCGCTGATGAAGGACCGCCAGCTGTTCCCCTTCATCGACATGGCCTACCAGGGCTTCGACAAGGGCATCGCGCAGGACGGCCAGGCCGTGCGCATCGTCGCCGAGGCCGGCATCGACAGTTTCATCGTCGCCAACTCGTACTCCAAGTCGTTCTCGCTGTACGGCGAGCGCGTCGGCGCGTTGTCGGTGGTGGGCCCGGACGCGACCTCGACCAAGGCCGTGCAGTCGCAGGTCAAGCGCATCATCCGCACCATCTACTCCAGCCCGTCCACCCATGGCGCCGCGCTTGTCGCTGGCGTGCTGAACAGTGGCGAGCTGCGTGGCGTGTGGGAAGCCGAGCTGACCGAAATGCGCGAGCGCATCCACGCCCTGCGTGCCGGCATGGTGCAGAAGCTGGCCGCCCTGGGCGCGCCGGAATTCGGCTTCATCCAGCAGCAGGCCGGCATGTTCTCCTACTCGGGCCTGAGCAAGGCACAGGTGGACAAGCTGCGTGACGACTACGGCATCTACGCCGTCGGCACCGGCCGCATCTGCGTGGCCGCGCTGAGCCAGAAGAACCTGGACTACGTGGCCAAGGCGGTTTACGACGTCAGCCGCGGCTGATCCAGCGTTACTGCGGATGTGTTCAGAAGCCCGGGGAAACCCGGGCTTTTTTGTGGTTTTGAGGTTGTGGATAAGGGTGTGGAGAAAGAGCTTTGAAGCTCAAGAGCACCCCTCCCCAACCCTCCCCTGCGCGTTGCGCAAGGGAGGGGCCGAAGCTGCAGTTCGCAAAATGGTGAGGGCTGCAGGCGGCTGCCCCCTCCCTTTGCCGCAGGCAAGGGGGTGAAGAAGGCCCGCTTGCGCGCCATTGGCGCGCGGCCTGATGAACGACCGAAGGCTGCGCCTTCGGGCCGGACGGGCTGGGGAGGGGTGCCGTTGCTCCTGCTCCCGCCATTGCCCCTAGCCTTATCCACAAGCCCCTGTGGATATCCAACAACTACCCCGGCACCACCCAGGTAACCACCGCCGCAGCCGCCACCATCATCCCCAGGCCGATCGCCACCCCGGCGCCGTAGCGCGGGCCACCGCTGGCAAAGGCCAGCACCGACTTGGCCAACGACGCCGAAGCCAGCAAGGCCACCACACCCCAACGCGCCTGCGCCAACTCCAAACCACCAGAAGCCGTCAGCCCGGCAATACTCGCCGCCGCCGCATGCAGTTCACCCAAGGCTGCAATCGTCGCCCCGGCCAATGCCCCGGCCTGGCCAAACAGCTGCCGCAGGCCTTCGGACAGCAACAGGACCACCGCAATCACCGCCGCAATCGCCAGGGCATGCTTCAACTGGAAGGCCTTGCTGGCCGGCCCCTGTGGCACCGCCTCATCGGCCACATGGCGCAGTCCCAGCGCCGAGCACAGCAATAAAACCAGCGACGCCGCGGCCAGCGGCCAGGCGGACGCCTTCAACAACGCCGCCGAACTGGTGCCGATAACAGCGACAAACAGCAGCAAAGAGGCGAGATTTGCCAACAACGCCGCCGATACCGACGGCATCACCAGCGCCGCAGCATCGCGGCTGCTGCGGCCAAAGCCGGCCACCGCCGCGGTGGAGGAGGCAAACCCCGAGAAGAACCCCGCCACCGGCAGGCCCCAGCGCGCGCCCACCGCCCGCAGTGCGACATGGCCCAGCATGCCCACCGCCATCACCAGCACCACGATCTGCCACAGCTTGGACGGCACCAGCACGCCCCAGGGATCAACCGCGGTATCGGGCAGCATCGGCAACACCACCAGCGCGCAGGCGGCCAGCAGCAAGGCGTCGCGCATCTCCTGGTCGCTGATCAGGTCGCGGCTGAGCCGTGCCAGCGGTGCCTTGGCCCACAGCAGGATCGCCACCACCACGCCCAGCGCAGCTGCGAGCGCCGGCTGCTGCATGCCCAGGCCACCCAGCAGCACAGTTATCAACAGGGCGATCTCGCCGGTCAGCCCGGGGTCTTCACGTGAGGTGACGTGGTAGCTGGTCCAGGCAAGCGCGGCCACCGCCAGCAGGGCGACCACGAAGACCGCTTGGCCCAGCAGCAACCCGGCCGCGCCCAGCAAGGCCGCCAGCGCATGCGTGCGCAGCCCGGCCTGCAGGCTTTTGCGCCCGCCGTGCTGGCGTTCGCGCACCGCGCCGATCAGCAGGCCGATGCCCAGGGCAGTCAGCAAACCGTGTGTGGCCTGATTCCAATCCAT
Organism: Stenotrophomonas sp. STEN031; assembly: GCF_056759975.1. Lineage (NCBI taxonomy): Bacteria > Pseudomonadati > Pseudomonadota > Gammaproteobacteria > Lysobacterales > Lysobacteraceae > Stenotrophomonas > Stenotrophomonas sp. STEN031. The sequence goes on along the minus strand of NZ_JBRREA010000024.1, from coordinate 41,472 downwards.
CGTGTTCTCCAGCAGGGCCCCGCATGGTACTGAGCCTGTGGATAAAGCCAATGCCCCCGGACTTATCCACATTTCATACCCAAAAGACGTTATCCCCAAACACTTGTGGATAACCTCGCCGATGCCCGTTGCAGCTTGGTTCTCCGCTGCGCGGATGCCTGCATGACGCGCCGACCCCGCGCCGCTGTCCACTTTTGTCCACAGACGTTCCGAAGCGCGTTCGTGCCGTCCTGCAGCACCCCATCTACCGCGCCGGGCTCTGCTCCAGCGGCTTCATGGCCTCGGCCAATGGCTTGTAGACCAGGCCCAGGTAGTACATCTGGCCGCGGGGGTCGGGAATGATGGTGTTGGTCATGCTGATCACCGTGTCATCGATGATCCATTTGGTGTGCAGAACCACCGGCTGGTCTTTCGGCCGCCGGCTGGTTTCGTTTACTTCGCCTGGCTCACCGTGCCGCTGGGCCAGCACCCGCTTTACCCGGTTGTATCGGAACTCGGCACCCTCTCCCTTGCGGATCTGCGCATTGGTCACGGTGGCCCCGCGGTCCAGGTAAATGGTGTTCAGCGTCTGCCCTTCGCCCGCCATGTTGAAGACCACCAGGAAAGTGATGCCGTCGATCGTGTAATCCTCGACATAAGGGCTGTCACACGCCCGCCTCGCGCCGCCGTCCGCCTCTGCCTGGCGTTGCGCGTCGCTGCAAGGGAGCAGCTTCAGCTGATCGCCAAATACCTCGCGGATCTGGCTCTGGGTCGCTCCCCATTGCAGCCCTTCGAACAGGGAGGGGGTAGCCATCACCACGCCGGTACACAGGCCCAGCGTGAGGCCAACAATCAGCCTGGCCGCGGTTCGGCTCCCGTATTGGAGGATTCCCTTCATTTGCACCTTCTTCCCTAAGACGTTGCTTGATCGACCATTTTGCCGAAACATCCCTTCAACATCGACAAGCCGGGCAGCGCGCAACGGGATGACCCGTCCTGTCCAGAACAGGACAGGCCTCGGCCATCGACTCGTAAAAAAGCGGACAACCCGCGACAATAGCGCCCCTTTCGTCTGAAGGTAGCTCCTGTCCATGTCCCGTACGTCGCTGACCCGCTTCCTGATCGAAGAACAGCATGCCAAGCGCATCAATGCCGACCTGCGTCAGCTGGTGGCCGTGGTCGCCCGCGCCTGCACCAGCATCTCGATCGCCGTCAGCAAGGGCGCCCTGGGCGGCGTGCTGGGCGATGCAGGCACCGGCAACGTGCAGGGTGAGGCGCAGAAGAAGCTGGACGTGATCTCCAACGAGATCCTGCTCGAGGCCAATGCCTGGGGTGGCCACCTGGCCGCCTGCGCCTCCGAGGAAATGGACCACAGCCAGCCGGTGCCGTCGGAATACCCGCTGGGCGACTTCCTGCTGCTGTTCGATCCGCTGGATGGCAGCTCCAACATCGATGTGAACGTCTCGGTCGGCACCATCTTCTCGGTGCTGCGCTCGCCCAAGGGTGTGGATAAGCCGGGCGACGAGCACTTCCTGCAGCCGGGCACCCAGCAGGTGGCGGCCGGTTACTGCATCTACGGGCCCAGCACCATGCTGGTCCTGACCGTCGGCCATGGCACCCACGCCTTCACCCTGGACCGCGAAACCGGCGAATTCGTGCTGACCCAGCGCGGCATGCAGGTGCCGGCGGACACCAGGGAATTCGCCATCAACATGTCCAACCAGCGCCATTGGGAAGCGCCGATGCAGGGCTATGTGGCCGATCTGCTGGCCGGCAAGGACGGCGTGCGCGGCAAGGACTTCAACATGCGCTGGATCGCCTCGATGGTGGCCGACGTGCACCGCATCCTGACCCGCGGCGGCATCTTCATCTACCCGTGGGACAAGAAGGATCCGTCCAAGGCCGGCAAGCTGCGCCTGATGTACGAAGCCAACCCGATGTCGCTGCTGGTCGAACAGGCTGGCGGCGCCGCCACCAACGGCCGCGAGCGCATCCTCGACATCGCCCCGACCCAGCTGCACCAGCGCGTGCCGGTGTTCCTGGGCTCGAAGAACGAAGTTGCCGAAGCCACCCGCTACCACCGCGAGCACGACCTGCAGGGCTGAGCCGCGAACCCGCTTCTGCCCCCTCCCTTTGCCGCAGGCGAGGGGAGGGCTGGGGAGGGGTGGCCTTTGAGGCCTTTCCGACTTTGCCGGGAATGCCCCTGCCGAGCATGGCTCGGCACTACACATGCGGGGCGGTTCGCGCCACCATCGACGCCAGCTCTCCGGAGATACCGTCGATGCGTGGATTGATCCTGCTGTTGTTGTTGCTTCCCAGCTGGGCCGGGGCACAAACACCGGTAACGCTTGAACAAGCCGATACGGCGTGGAACCAACTACGCCTGCAAGGCGATGCCAAAGCGCTAGCACCACTGCTTGCTGAAGACTGGCTGCTCACCCATTCCGACGGCCGCGTGCAGCACAAGGCCGACTATCTGCACGAACTGGCAACGCGCCAGCGCCGCAACACCCGCATCGACAACGAAGACGTGCAGGTCCGCCTGCATGGCGATACAGCGGTGATCACCGGCACCAGCGTGCAAGCCGCCATCAGCGATGGCAAACCCTGGGAGGGCAGGTTCCGCTTCACCCGCGTCTGGCTGCTGCGCGACGGCCAATGGCAGATGCTGGCCTCGCATTCCTCACGGCTGGTGGAGACCGCGCAATGAGCGTGCCCGACTTCATCGAGGTCTACGACAACGCGCTGAGCAATGCCGACTGCGCTGCCATCGTCGAACGCCTGCGCCACAGCACCCAGCTCAAGCCCGGCCAGGTCGGCAGCGGCGTGTTCCCTGAACTCAAGCGCAGCCACGACCTGCGCATCAGCGGCAACGAGGGCTGGCGCGATGTCGAGCAGCGCCTGCAGCAGGCAGTGTTCAACGGCATGCTGCATTACCTGCGGCGTTATCCACAGGTGCTGATTTCGCCATTGATGCTGCAGGTAGCCGATGCGCAAGGCCAAGCGCGACGACTGAGCGCGGAGGATTTCCAGGCTATGGACGATGCCGCCCTATCCGAACTCGCGCGCACCTGCCTGCGTCCCGGCGCGATCAACCTGCAGTGGTACACAGCAGGTGAGGGCGGCTATCCCTACTGGCACTGCGAGCTGTTCCCGCGCGACCCAGGCGGTGAAACCCTGCACCGGCATCTACTTTGGACGCTCTACCTCAATGACGGCTTCGAGGATGGCGAAACCGAATTCCTGTTCCAGCAACGCAAGGTGGTGCCGCGTACTGGCAGCCTGTTGATCGCACCGACAGCGTTCACCCACACCCATCGCGGCAATCGGCCACAGGGTGGGGATAAGTTCATTGCAACCAGTTGGATATTGTTCCAGTCGGCGCAGCGCTTGTATGGCGAGACGACAGGCCACGGCGCTGCATGAGATTACTCCCGCTCGCTCTGAGTTCTCTGTTGTTGTCGGCCTGCGCTTGTCCACCACCTCCAGAGATGAAACACGCCCCACCTGCGGTCAACAGTTTTTGTGAGCGCCACATCGGTGTTCCTCAACCCGTTTCCCTCGACGAGCTCCTCGCAAACGGCCACCAGTACGAAGGGCGCGCAGTCTCCGTCTCCGGCTATTACTCGCATGGTTTCGAATACTCCGCACTGTATTCAGATGCAGGCGTGGATATCTACGCGCGTGATTACGCCAAAGGCATCTGGATCGATGGCCTTTCACCTTTCTTCGCAGAGAAGGACGCACATGTACTTCTAACCGGGGTCTACACACAAAAATCCGGAGGTCATCTGGCCCGGTGGCCGGGCAGCTTCTGCGTTGTGCAGATGAGGCCTGCATCCTGAGCGATGTGCCCTTGGTAGAGCGGAGCCATGCTCCGCTGGGGCTCTACCGGTCAGGCATCTACCGAGCATGGCTCGGCACTACAGAGACTGCTGCAACCTTGCGTCATCACAGAGGTGCCCACCAATGAAATGGCTTGCGTTGTTTGCGCTGCTGGTAGTTCTTCTCAATGTGATAGCGAGCATCTTTGTCTTCCGCATCGACGGTCAGACCGGTACGCAACGCCTGCTCCAACTCGCTGTGGTCTGGCTGTTACCGGTCATTGGTGCGGTGCTCTGCCTGGCATTCGCCACATCCTTGCTGCCTGCCGCTGCACGCAGCCAGGCAACTGACGCCGGCATGATGGTTGGCGATATCCCCAGCCATCATGCCGGCGGAAGCGATTGCGGTGATGCAGTGTCCTGCGACGGAGGTGGCGGTGATGGCGGCGGGGACTGATAGATCTGCTTGCCTCATATCTCGTCGTAGCAGAGATCGTCCGGGTCAACGCCGACATGATCCGGCGAAGGCAGCTCCCGCAAACGTACTGCTGCGATCTCATTCTTCCCCAACAGCAATGCCTTGGCCGCGCGATGCATGCCATCCATCACCCGTCCCTGTGGGCAGAGGATGATCGGATACTGCAGGTCCGCTGCTTCAACCAGCTGCATATGCTCGATTACCTGCCTGCATGTCGGGGGCCGTGAATCGGCGTCCCACCAATAAGCTTCGTCCAGCTCGGCGACCGCTGATAGTGCGATGTAGGAAACGGGAAGATCATGGCTCAGTGCGATCAAACGATGCACGTCCCAGGCCAATAAACCTGCCTCGCTTTTACGGAAGTGGTATTGCCTGCGCATGAATCGCTCCGACTGCAGAATTCAACAGGCAGCGTAACCCACCAACTGTAGAACAACGCCACACCCGACAGAGGCATTACCGGCAATGCCCTGAATGCCTTGTAGGAGCGGCGTCAGCCGCGAAGCTGGTGATCCAACCGAGGTGGAAAAGATGCTCGCAGCTTCATTGCTGTCGGCTTCGCGGCTCACGCCGCACCCACAAGTGACATTGCCTGCTGCCGAGCATGGCTCGGCACTACCGGCGGGGCTTAGAACAACTCGCCTTGCAGGGACGGTTTCTTCGGGGGCAGCGGTGCAATGAACTTGCTGCAGTCCAGCCATGGCCATTGCTGTCGCGATGCGTTGAAGCCCAAGCGCTTGCTGGCCAGCTTGAAGCGGTTTGCCAGCAGGTCGGCATACACACCCTCGCCGCGCATGCGCTTGCCGAACTGGCTGTCGTAATCCTTGCCGCCGCGCAGTTGGTTGATGGTGCTCATCACGTGATCCGCGCGCTGTGGGTAATGCGCATCCAGCCAATCACGGAACAGCGGTGCCACTTCGTAGGGCAGGCGCAGCAACACGTAACCGGCGCTGCTGGCGCCGGCATCGCGTGAAGCTTCCAGTACCGACTCCAGTTCGGCGTCGTTGATCCACGGAATAACCGGCGCCACCATCACGCCGACCGGAATGCCGGCATCGCTCAGCCTGCGCATCGCGCGCAGCCGTGCATGCGGTGCCGAGGCGCGCGGTTCGAGCTTGGCCGACAGGTGTGGGTCCAGCGAGGTCACCGAGAAGTGCACGCTGACCAGTTGCTGCTCGGCCAATGGCGCCAGCAGGTCCATGTCGCGTTCGACCAGGGCGTTCTTGGTGATCAGCGAGAACGGATGCCGGGTTTCCTGCATCACCTCGATCAGCTGGCGGGTGATGCCCAGCTTGCGCTCGATCGGTTGGTAGGCGTCGGTGTTGATGCCCAGCGCGATCGGCTGCGGTACGTAGCCGGGCTTGGACAACTCGCGCCGCAACACTTCGGCCGCATTGGTCTTGGCGAAGATCTTGGTTTCGAAATCCAGCCCCGGCGACAGGTTCAGATAGGCATGCGTGGGCCGGGCGAAGCAGTAGGAGCAACCATGCTCACAACCGCGGTACGGATTCACCGATTGGCTGAAGCCCACGTCCGGCGAGTTGTTGCGGCTGATGATGCTGCGCGCCGTCTCCGGGCGCACATCGGTACGCAGCCTCGCGGCGGCGAATTCCTCGCTTTCATCGACTGCCCAGCCGTCGTCGACGGCTTCGCTGGTCTGGGTTTCAAAACGGCCGGGCAGGTAGGTGCTGGCACCGCGGCCCTTGATCGGGGTAGGCATATGCCTACGCTAACGCGCGGCTGTCGCAGGATGTGCGACGCCACGCATTCATCCAGCACCTGCTTCAGCCAGCCTTGGGCTTGATCACCAAAGTGGCACTCATGCCGGCGCTGAGCACCGCATCGGTCGGCACCGAGGCCGGATCAATGCTGACCCGCACCGGCACGCGCTGCGCCAGCCGCACCCAGTTGAAGGTGGGCTCGACCTCGGCCAGCAGGTTGCTGCTGGTAGGGCCGGCCGCATCGGCAATACCGGTGGCGATGCCTTCGACCTTACCCTGCAGGTGCACGCCACCGGCCATCAGGCGGATATCCACCGCGTCACCGCGATGGATCTTGGGCAGCTTGGTTTCCTCGAAGTAGCCATACACCCACATGCCTTCGCTGGCGACCAGCGCCATCCGTGCCTGGCCGGCGGCGGCGTAGTCGCCAACCCGCACGTCGAGGTTGGTGATGGTGCCGTCGGCGCTGGCGCGCACTTCGGTGCGGGCCAGTTCCAGCTGCGCCTGCTGCAGGATGACCCGCGCCTGCTGCAGGGCGGCGCCGGCCTGTTGGCTGCCGGCGCTGGCGGCGTGTGCGCTGGCCTGTGCCTGCTTCCAGCTGGCCTGTGCGGCCTGGGCCACGGCGCGGGCATCGGCCTGCGACTCGCGCGAGACGATGCCGTCGAGCTGGGCGCGGCGCTGGGCCTGTTGCTGGCGCATCTGGTATTCGGCCTGGCTGGCACTGGCACCGGCACTGGCGGCGGAGATCGATGCACCAGCAGCGCGCGCAGCGGCTTCGGCGGCCTGCAGATCGGCTTCGGCCTTGGCCACGGCCAATGCATAGCGGTCGCGGTCGATGACGAACAGCAGATCGCCCTTCTTCACCAGTTGGTTGTCATGCACGGCCACCTCGGTGACCAGGCCGGACACATCCGGCGCAATACGCACCACCTCGGCCCGCAGCCGCGCATCGCGCGTCCAGGGCCTGAGCATGTATTGGTGCCAGACCACATAGGCAAGCACGGCGGCAAGCAGCACCACCAGGCTGGTAACACCACCTCGTATCAGGCTGGCGGTTTTCATCGGAACGTCCTCAATCAGGAAAAGTGGGGCAGGAACAGCAACAGGGCACTGCAATAGATGCTGGCGAACAGGGCCACGCGCACCAGTGAGGGGTGCAGCGCGCGGCGGTACAGGCCGACCCGGCCCAGGCCGTAATCGAGCAGGCCGAACACCGGCAGCAACAGCACCACCAGCACCAGCGCGCCGGGGAAATAGATATCGCCGATGGATACTTCAAACGGCATGGCGTGCCTCCTTCAGGCGTTGCTGGCGACGGGAACGCTGCACGTAGGCGGCCAGCACCGAGGCGCTGTCGTCCAGGCTCATCTGCAGCAGATGCAGGTGATCACGCACGGCGCGCAGCACCTGCGTCTGCGGGCCGGACAGCTCGGCCAACGCGGCATTTACGCTGGCCTTGGCATCACCCAGGGTGCGTGCCTGCGGTTCGCGATAGAGCTGGCCCAGCTGTGCCAGCGCCTGCTCGATCTGCGCGCGCAGCGCAGCGGGTAGTTGCTGTTCGGCCAGGTCATGGCGCAGGTCGATCGCGCAATGTCCCGCTTCATGCACCAGCAACGCCCATTCGAACAATTGGCGTGAGGGTCGGCTGCCCGGCGCGGTGCGGCTGGCTATCTGTTGGAACAGTTCGCGGCTGACGCTTTCAAACTTCGGCAGCAAGCCGGACAACGGCGCGCTCACCGCCAGTTGCACCTGTGCGCGCAGGCGCTCCAGCAGCCGGCGCTGGCGTTGCTTGCTGCCGGGCAGGCCCGGCACCAGCATGAACACGCCGGTGGCGATGAAGGCACCCACCGCCAGCGTCAGCGAGTTGTCCAGATAGGCCTGTGCGCTGGGATGGAAATGCGGCCCCATGTTCCATGAGACCAGGATGCCGACGTTCAGCGCCATGCCGATCACCGCGAAGCGCGGCCGGGTGGAGATGTACAGCGAGGCAATCATCGACGGCAGGGTCAGCAGTACCAGCATCGGGAAGTCCGCTGCCAGCGCCATGGCAATGAAGCCGGGTATGGCGAAGAACGGTGCCACCACGTGGCCGATGGTGGCGCGGCGCACCACCCACAGCGGGTCCGGCGCCGCCGAGGACATGGCCACCAGCGCGGCCATGCCGAACACCGCCAGGCCCCCCTGGTTCCAACTGCTGCTCAACCACAGCAGCGACAGCGCCAGCATCACCACGAAGCAGCGCACCGCCGCCAGCGCGATTGCGTACCAGTCATTGGCGCGGGTGAAGCGCACCTTGCCCAGGCGCGGGGCATGCCCACGCAGGCGGCCGTTGCCGGTCTCCATGCGCGCCTTGGCGGCAAGATAGGCCTGCAGCTCTTCGGCGAAGCGGCGCACCAGCAGCGCGCTGGCGTCGAAGCGACCTTGCTGGGCCACCGGCAACGCGCGCCGTTCCTGGGCGAAGGCCGCATCCAGCTGCTGGCACCACTGCTGCATGGCCTTGGCCAGGGCCGGCACGTCATCGCGCAGGGCGCTGTCGTCCAACAGCTGCGACAACGGCTTCAGGCTTGCCCGGATGGCCGCGACCAGGCTTTCGTCCTTGCTTCGCTGCAGGCGATCGATGTGGTGGTGCAGCGCCTGGAAGCGTGACGTGGCAGCCATGAAGTGCTGGTTGATCAGCTTCAACTGGCCGTTGCTGCTGCGCAGGATCGGATCATCAAACCAGGCCATGGCGCGCAGGTCTTCGAAGTTGATCGCGCCTTGCACCACCCGGCTCTGGGTGCGCTCGATCACCTCGAACCCCTGCAGCCGTCCACCAATGGCATCGGCGACAAAGCCGAGGAAGTCGTTGAGGTTGCCGTCATCAGCCGCGCGCAGTCCGGCACGCAGGCGGTTGGGCCACAGCACGTCGAACACCACGCTGGTCACCGCCATGCCCAGCAGCACCTCGCCGGTGCGCTCCAGCGCGCTGTTGAGGATGTTCTGCGGGTGGTTGAGCACCGGGAACACGATCATCGCCACGGTGTAGCCGGACAGCACGAAGCCGTAGGACGCCATGCCGCGGCTCCACACCGAGCCACCGGCACAGAAGCCGGCCCACAAGGCCATCACCGTCACCAGGGCAACCGGGCTCTGCGGGAACAGCGACACCATCAACACCGCCATCGCGCAGCCCACGACCGTGCCGAGGCCACGGTAGAAGGCCTTGGCCAGCACCATGCCGGTATTGCGGTTCATCACCACCAGCACGGTGATCATCGCCGTGCCCGGCGAACTCATGCCCAGCCGCATTGCCAACCAGCCGGACAGGTACAAGGCCACCAGCACTTTGCCGATGTAAGCCCACACCGCGCGCTCGCCACTCATGGCCTGGGCGACGGTCCGCAGCAACGTGTTGGGGGACTTCTGCGCGCCCGGCGCGTACTCAGCCGGTCGTGCACTCATGGCCGCTGTTCCAGCCCCATCAGGATGCGGGTCAGCACGGTTTCGGTCTGGCGCAGTTCCGCCGGCTCGACACCGCTGAAGAACTGCTGCAGCTGCTGGATCACCGCCGGCATCACCTGTTCGATCAGCTGCTCACCGGCCGGACTCAGCCGCACCACCAGCTTGCGCCGGTCCTCGGCGCTGGGCTCGCGGCTGACCAGGCCCTTGGCCAGCAGCTGGTCGATCAGACGGGTGACATTGGAGGACTTCTCGCTGGCGGCCTCGCTGATCTCCGACGGGCTGAGGCCCTGCTCGGAGCCGTCCAGCATCATCAGCACGTTGTACTCCGGGTGGGAGATGCCGTAGTCACGCATCAGCTGGTTGCCGTGGTCGCAGAACAGCTTGTGCACCAGCTTGATCAGCCGCGCCAGCATTGCCTGGTCACGCGGGAAGCCGGGATGGCGGGCGCTGCTGATCGCCAGCTTCTGGTCGATGCTGGCGTAGCCGCCGGCGGCGGGAAGGGGTTTGTCCATCCCGGTATATTACATTTATGTATCAATTGATGCAATGCACAAATTGAACCCGCTTTTGTGGGAGCGGCGTAGGCCGCGAAGCTGACACTCCCGGCGCGCAAAGCGCTTACCCGATTCCATCGCTGCCGAGCGCTTTCGGCGCCGGATCCAGCAGTGGTTTCGCGGCTGACGCCGCTCCTACAAAAACAGGCGGCCCCTGCCGTCATTGGCCATGGCTAGAATCGACGGATGCGCGAAGCCCTCCAAGACCTGTGGACAAGTCTGTCCAGCATTCCCCACGTCGCCCAGATCCTGGCCGTCGCCTATGTCACCTATCTGTTGGTGCTGGCCTGCTACATCGTGCTGCAGAAGCGCGAGCCGGTCGCCACCCTGAGCTGGATCCTGTCCCTGGCCGCGCTGCCGTACATCGGCCTGTTCGTGTTCTACCTGTTCGGCCCGCAGAAGATCGTGCGCCAGCGCCTGCGCCGCGGCCGCTCGCGCGAGGGCATGAGCACCTATGACGCGGTATGCCCGCCCGATGCCAGCTGTACCGAACTGGCGCGGGTGGGGCAGGCCACCACCGGGCTGTCGCCGAGCACCGCAACGGATGTCGATTGGCTGCTGGATGGTGCGGCGACCTATGCCGCCATCATCGACGCCATTGGCAAGGCGCAGCGCCACGTCAACCTGGAGTACTACATCTTCGAGCCCGACCACGCCGGCACCGCCATGCGCGATGCGCTGGTGGAACGTGCCCGCGCCGGCATCAAGGTGCGCCTGCTGCTGGATGCGGTAGGTTCGTCGAAGGTCCGCAAAGCCTTCCTGCGGCCCTTGCTGGATGCCGGTGCGGAGATGGCCTGGTTCCACCCACGCCAGCTGCTCAAGCCGTTGAAGCGACCTTGGTTGAACATGCGCACCCACCGCAAGCTGGTGGTGGTGGACGGCAACGTCGCCTTTACCGGCGGCATCAACGTCACCGATGAGGAAGACGACAGCCGCAACCCCAATGCCTACCGCGACCTGCATATGCGCATTCGCGGACAAGTTGTGCACAGCCTGCAGCTGGTGTTCCTGGAAGACTGGATCTACGCCACCGGTCAGGGCGCCGAGTTGTTCGAGCGCGTCGACCTGTTCCCGGCCGACGTGCCGACCCGCGCACAGGGCAGCATCGACGCGCAGGTGCTGGTATCCGGCCCCGATTCCGCATGGGAGCCGATCCATCGCCTGCATGTGGCGGCCATCCAGGAGGCAAAGCATCGTGTCTGGCTGGTGACGCCCTACTTCGTTCCCGGCGAGGCCGCACGGATGGCGCTGACCTCGGCCGCACTCGGCGGCCTGGATGTACGGCTGATGGTGCCCAAGCAGAGCGACTCCAGGTTCGTGACGCTGGCTGCACGTTCCTACTTCGACGAGCTGCTGGAAGCCGGCGTGCGCATCTTCGAGTACGGCCCGCGCATGCTGCACAGCAAGGCCTTCATCGCCGACGACGATACCTGCATCGTCGGCACCGCCAACTTCGACCATCGCAGCTTCCGGCTCAATTTCGAGCTGTCGATGATGTATACCGACCGCAAGCTCACCGGCGAGCTGGAAGCCATCCTGCAGGCGGAGTTCGACAGCGCCGGGGAGGTACAGCCCATCCGCGACCGCTCGTTGTGGCGCAAGCGTCTGCCGGAAGCCTTTGCCCGCTTGGCCTCGCCCCTGCTCTAGGCGCGGCCGGCTGGAAATCCGTGCCTGCGGGAGTTGCCGGCGGGAGATGCCGGCGGCGTGGCCGTCTCGCCTGGTCGGAACCGCCATTTGACCGGTACAGCCGCCAGGCGCGAATCCCTGCATGGAATCGGCGCTGCCAGCGCCGTTACACTGCACACCTCTGTCGGGGAGATCGTCATGTACTGGTTGTTCCTACTACTCGCACTTGGGGCGTTTTTTCTGGCCTTTTCCACCACGCATGCGTGGCTATTGGTGCTGGCGCTGCTGGCCGCCTTGCTGTTTCTGCTGGCGTGGGCAAAAGGACTGTATGTGGCCCGCTTTGGCAGCGTGAACACGGTGCCGCGCCCGCTGCACGCCGCCGAGCTGCAGGCCCTGCGTGCGCAGTTGCAGCCCACCGCCAGCCCTGACCCAACAGCGACGCCCGCGCCGACCGTGCAGGCAACTGCAACGCCTTCGACCAGTTCCGGCGACCGCGAGCTGCCGCAGCCATGACCGTGCTCAGCGTCAACGTCAACAAGATCGCGGTGCTGCGCAATTCGCGCGGCGGCAATGATCCGGATGTAGTGCGTGCGGCAATGACCTGCCTGCGCGCCGGCGCGCACGGCATCACCGTGCATCCGCGCCCGGACCAGCGCCACATCCGTGCAGCTGACGTGCTGACGCTGTCTGCGCTTACCCAGCAGCATGGCGTTGAATTCAACATCGAGGGCAACCCGTTTGCGCCACCGCGTGATGGCTACCCGGGCTTGCTCGAATTGTGCGAACAGACCCGTCCGGCGCAGGCGACACTGGTGCCGGATGGCGACGGCCAGCTGACCTCCGACCACGGCTTCGATTTCGCCCGTGACGGTGAACGCCTGCGCCCGCTGATTGCAACGCTGAAGTCGTATGGCTGCAGGGTGAGCCTGTTCGTCGATGCAGACAATCCGGATATCGCCCAGGCCGCCGTACTGGGCGCCGATCGCGTCGAGTTGTACACAGGCCCCTATGCCGAAGCGTATGCGGCGGGTGATCCGTGGCAGGCACTGGCGCAGTTCGCCGATGCCGCCCGTCGCGCGCAGGCTGCAGGGCTGGGCGTCAATGCGGGCCATGATCTGTCGCAGGCCAACCTGGCCGCGTTCCTGTCCCACGTTCCCAACGTGCTGGAGGTCTCCATCGGCCACGCCTTGATCAGTGAAGCGCTCTATACCGGCCTGGAAGCGAGCGTGACAGGCTATCTTGCAGCCATTGCCGAAGCCGAAAGCCTGAGCCGCTGATCGCCGGTGGCGGGGCAGGGCCAGGGTCGCGGCGGTTGAGCATGCGCCGCCGCAAACCGTTGCTCTGGCCTATGGATGGGCGTGTAGCCCACAGAACGTTCCCGCGCGGCACAACGGGATGAAATTGCATCCACACACTTATCCACATACGTTTCCACAACGTTTGGTAGGGATATTGCTGAACCGCTAAGCGTTGTGGATAAAGCGTTTGAGCGCTCCCTGCATGCAGCAGCAATCGGTGAGGCGCCCCCTGCTAGTGCTTCGTTGGGAGGCTTATCCACAGGCAGAAACCCGCAGAACGAGCTTCTTGGGGAGCCGATCCCGGTAGTCCCCGCTGGTGGGAGAACGCCAGTGGATCGTTGGATGTCACGCTGCTCGCACTCGGCTGATACCTGCCCTGACAGATCCGGGCCGGTAAAGTGCGACTCCGAAAGGTCGCCAAATCACCCTCAATTCGGCGCTATTTCGGCGATTTACTGAAATATCGGCTACTTCAACGGTCAAGGTCTTGCAGTTGCAAATGGCCAGTCGCGGCGCCTCCCTGTCCTGAGCGCGGGCCGCCCCTGCAACATGCCGATACGCCGGCACCGTCCTGGATTGCCGCAAAACATCCATAGCAGCCTGGCTTATCCACAAGCTGTAATCGCGGTCGCAAGGGCGAGGGTATGAGTGATGCGCGTCCATTGTTCTTGCAGAAGCACCCACACGCCGCGACGGCACTGCACGCTTGCCGATCACAAGATCGGGCGACTTCCACGTGGATCATGGCAATGTAATCCACAGGCGGGGCAGGGTGATCCACCGCTTTGTTGGGATAACTGAGCGCTGATCTATCCACAGAGGGATGTGGACAAGCGTGCGCGCTGCGCAGGCAACTTATCCACATGCCGGGATCGATCAGGAAAGGGCGCTGATCTCTCGCCGCGATGCCCGGCAGATCGCGGCGACCAGTGTGCCGCAGGGCATACGGCAGGCGGTTGTGCCGCTCCAGAAAGGCAGCCGCGCATGCGCCGCCGTTCCGACAAGTGGGTAAGGCGCCTGGTCGCTTTCATTGAAGCGCTGCGCGCAGCAGGAACATTGGCGCAGCGCATGCAGCAACGCCCAACAGAGGCCAAAAAAAACGCCCTCCAAAAGGAGGGCGTTTTCCAGTCGCGTCATGACTTGGTGTTGCAGTGTTGCTTACTGCACGAAGCCAATCTTCTTCATCTGAGCGTTCTTCGCCTGGGCCAGGATCTTGGCCATGACGTCGTACTCCGAATCCGGGCTTGCTTCGATGCGAAGTTCCGGCTGGTTGGTCGGATCCTTCTGTACTTCTTCTTCCATCTTCTGCTGCAGGTCGCCCACGTTCACCGGACTGTTGTTCCAGTAAACCTGGTTGCTGGCGTCGACACGCAGGTCGATCGGCGGCGGCGGCTCACGCAGCTGCGGCGGCGGGTTGATCACACGCTGCGGCAGATCCACGGCGATCGGGTACGTCATGATCGGCGCGGTAACGATGAAGATGATCAGCAGAACCAGCATCACGTCCACGAGGGGCGTGACGTTGATGTCGGCCATTGGGCCCCTGTTTCCACCACTACTGAATGCCATGGCTTATTGCCCCTTTTCTTTGGTGGCAACGAAACCGACGTCCAGCATGCCCTGGCCCTGCGCGATCTTGGTGACCTCGTTGATCACCTTCATCTTGGTGGTCTTGTCACCACGCAGGTTCAGCGGCGGCTGCGGCGTCTGCTGGGCAGCAGTCGCGAAACGCGACTCCAAGGTCTCCTTCGAGACCTCTTCGTCGTTCCAGTAGAGCTTGCCGTCTTCCTTGACCGCCACCGTAATCGGATTTTTGCGATCAGGCGCATCTTCCGGGTTCTGGATCAGGTTGGCTTCCGGCAACTCCACCTTGACCTTGTGGGACATCAGGGGAGCCGTGATGATGAAGATGATCAGCAGCACCAACATCACGTCCACGAGGGGAGTGACGTTGATGTCGGCCATCGGGCCGCTGCTGTTACCACTACTGAAAGCCATAACGGGCTCCGTCTATATCGTTGCGAAGACTTACTCGACGTGCCGGATTAGCGAACGCGCGAACCGGTGGCGAAGAAGTCGTGCAGATCGTGAGCGAAGGTGTCGAACTTGCTGACAGTCGCGCTGTTGATCTTGCTGAAGAAGTTGAAGGCGAACACGGCCGGGATAGCCACGAACAGACCGATGGCGGTCATGATCAGTGCTTCACCCACCGGGCCGGCAACGGCGTCGATCGAGGCCGAACCGGTTGCACCGATCTTGATCAGCGCGCCGTAGATGCCCCACACGGTACCCAGCAGACCCACGAACGGAGCGGTTGCACCGACGGTGGCCAGCAGGATCATGCCGCCCTGCAGCTTGTTGGATTCGCGGGTCACGGCCTGACGCAGGGCGCGGTCAACGAATTCCGAACGGCTCAGGGTTTCCGAAGCACCAGCCTGCTGGTGGTGGGCAGCAGCCTGGGCTGCGTCCAGAGCGATCTTGGAGAACGGCTCCGAAGCCGGCTGTTCTTCCATGGCGCGGATGGCGTCCTGTGCGTTCGAGGCATCCCAGAACTGCGACGGCACGCGATCAGCAGCCGACTTCAGGCGAGCGGTGCGGAAGATGTTGATGACGGTCCAGTACCAGGACATGGCCGACATGATCACCAGGGTCAGCAACACCACCCAGGAAACGGCGAAATCGCCCGGCTTGGTGGTCATTTCGTGGATCAGATGCTCGAAGCCCATCTGCGAGAGAGCGTTGTTTGCGTTGCCCCCGGCAGCAGCGGCGATGAAAATTTCCTGCAGCATGACGCTTACCTTTGTTGTGTGTGGTGTTAAAGGGTGTAGCTAATGTTGACCTGACCTGGTGGCGGCTATCGAAGCCGCCCCCTGGATCAGCTCAGCGCAAAGTTGACCGGGACGCGGACGCGACCAGCTGCCTTCGATCCACCGCTCTGGGCGGGGTTGAACTTCCACTTGCGCGCCGCTTCCATTGCAGCTCGGTCGAGGTCGCGGTTGCGGCTGGACTTCTCGACAGACACATTGGTGACGTTGCCGCTGGCATCGACATCAATGATCAGGATGACCTCGCCCTGGATACCGGCACGGAATGCAGCCGGCGGGTAACGCGGCGGGTTCATGGCCTTGGACGAGATGTCCACGCTGGCCTGGATATCAACCGGCGGTGACGGCGGGGCAGGCGGAGCCGGCGGCGTAACCACGTCGTTCGGACGCGGTTCCGGCACGTCGATCACCGGTGCTTCCGGTGGCGGCGGCAGCGGCGACTGCTTCGGCGGAGCCAGATTCTTGACCGGCGGCGGCGGGGTGTCCTGCGGCGGCGGCGGCGGCGGCGGCGGCGGTGGCGGCGGCGGAGCGTCGACCAACGTCACCATGACGTTGCGTTCCTTCTCCGCAGCTGCCTTGGGGGCAACGGCCGGAATCAGGAGCATCATCAGGGCTGCGAGATGCAGTGCGATTACAAATGCGATACCCGCGATACGGGGCCAGCTCAGGCCCGTTTCTTTCTGGGTGTCATACCTGTGGTGGAAGACCAGTTGTTCCGTCATGCGCCAAGAACTCTTTAGTGGGGTCGGGGTGGTGGTGTGAAGCCACCCCTGATTCAGCGGTGCATGACACCGCAGGAACCTCCAAGCTTATACCAATCCTGACCAGCTGCGCATCTAAAATGCAGCTGTTCAGGCGTTATTCCTGCTTACTTCAGGTTGATGATTTTGTTTGCATCAGCCGGGTTTTTGATGCCCTTGGCCAGTGCGTCACGCGCGGCCTGCTTGGCTTCGGGAATACGACCTTCCGAATGCAAAACCCGGGCCAGATTCAGGTACGTTTCACCGTCCTTGGACAGCGGGGCCGCGTTCCTCCAGGCTTCGATCGCCTGCGGCACCTGCTCGGTGTAGTAGTACGACTGCGCCAGCGCCAGATAGGTCTGGTAGTCCGGCTTGAGGATGCCCTTGGAGATACCCTCGTTGATCACCGCAATGACGTCCCGTTCCTTGTTGTCGGTGTTGGCGTAGATCGAATACAACTGCTTGTATTCGCGCTCTTCGGTGAGCTGTCCAGCCGCGCGCAGCTTGTCCATCACTGCGGCAGCCTTGTCCATCTGGTCGGCCTGCATGTACATGCTGGCCAGATTGAGCTGGGCCTTCTTGTCGGCCGGATTCTTCGCCGCCAGTGCCTCGGCTTCCTTCACCGCTTCACCGGTCTGGCCGGCTTCGGAGTAGGCGGCCATCAGCAGCTGGTTCCAGTTGTCCTTCGGCTCGGGCGAGGCAGCGATGGCCGCCTTCAGCACCGGGATCGCCTCGGCGTACTTTTCACTCTGGTACAGCGCCTGGCCCTTGATGATCAGTTCTTCGGGCTTGTTCGACTTGGACTCGGCGAAGTACTTGTCCAGGTTGGCCAGGCCTTCGGCCAGCTGGTCGTCCTGCAACTGCAGCTGGGCCAGCATCAACATCGCCTGGAAGTGGCCATTGTTGTCCAGCTGGTTCAGCGCGATCGCCTGCTGCAGGTACTGCTTGGCAGCGGCGTTGTCGTCAAGGTTGTAGGCACCCTGCGAGGCCAGCTGGTTGGCGACGGCCTTGTCGTAATCATTGGCATCGGGCGAGGCGAGGATTTCATCAGCCAGCGTACGGGTCTCGGCGTACTCGCTCTTGTTGTAGGCGGCAAACAGCTTGTTGAGCTTGCTGGCCATCTTCGAGGAGGCCTTGCCCTTGGGTTCGACACGGGTGGCTTCCGGGAACAGGACTTCCGCCTTTGCGCTGTCCCTGTTGCCACGACGCTCCGAGGAACGCGACTGTGCCGCAGCGTCAGCGATGACGACACCGCCCAATGCAGTGGCGATCAGGATGGAGAGCACGGCGTGCTTTTGGCTGCGGAAGATCATGTTTCACCTCGAAGGGGCCGCCGTGGCGGTAGAAATTCAAACTGTCGGAACGAAACCGAGCACACAAACGTATCAGAAATTATTTGACGGAGAAATCACTTCCGATTGTGTACTGCACAAAAACCCTACCCTCAGCCGCAGCGTGGGACTACACCAGAGCGCCTCGCCTGCTGATATACAGGTTCAAGCGCAGGGGTATCGCGTTGCAACTCACGGATGCGGTTGGCCGGGTCCGGGTGGGTGGAAAGCCACTGCGGGGAGCGATTTCCGCTGGCAGCCATCATGTTCTGCCATAGATTCACCGCTTGTGAGGGGTCAAACCCGGCCTGTGCCATCAGGCGTTGCCCCACCACGTCGGCCTCACTTTCCTGGGTCCGTGAACCGGGCAGCAGGATCAGGCCCTGGGCACCCATGCCACCGAATTGATTGACCGCGCTGGCGGCGGTATCGCCGTAGGCGGCACCAGCCAACGCTCCCAGGATGCCCAGCCCGAGCTGGGTGCCCTGCTGCCGGGTGAGGCGTTCTTCGTGGTGGCGCGAGATCACATGGCCGATCTCGTGGCCAATGACCGCTGCCAGCTGATCCTGGTTCCTGGCGACGGTGAAGATGCCGGTGTTCACGCCCACCTTGCCGCCGGGCAGGGCGAACGCGTTCGGTTCCTTCTCGACGAATACCGCGGTTTCCCACCGTACGCCATGGTATTGCTGCGGCAACTGCGCAACCAATGCATTCACCACGCATTGCACGTAGGCGTTCTGCTTGGCATCGCGGTTGAGGGTCTGCTTGGCCTTGGTTTCAGCAAAGGCCTGGGCACCGAGTTGATCGAGCTGTTGCTGCGAAACACCGCCAACGACCTGGCGCCGCCCGGTGGGAGAGGTTGTGGTTGCGCACGCGCTGAGCAGCAGCGCGGTAATTACGGCTAGTCCGATGGCTTTCATCAGGGATCCCCTCGTTCACATCTGCAGTGTGCGAGTGTCTTGCTTAATTTTTCGTCAACCGGTGCCGGCGTTATTGCGTGCCCAGCAGGACCATGGCGGCAAGGGCAATCGCGTTGTTCACCGCGTGCGCGACCACCGGCGCCCACAAGGTCCCGGTCTTGCGATACACCCAGGCAAACGCTGCCCCCATGCCGCCGTAGATCAACCACAGCTGCAGCATCGCCGGGAAGCTGTTGGGGCTGGTGCCGGGGATTTCATGCACCAGGGCGAAAGCGGCGCTGCTGAGCACGATACCCAGCAGGGGCCGCCCGGCCGCCCACAGGCGCCCAAACAGCACGCGCCGGAACAGCAATTCTTCATAGGCCGGCGCCAGCAGTACCGCAAAGGCAATCAGGAACAGCGGGTATTGCGCCCATGCCTGCTGCATCAACAGCAGGTTGGTGGGCACCGGCTCCACCCCCATCTGCTTGGCGGCCCAACCAATACCACTGCTGCCAAGAAATACCCCGGCAGCGACCAGCGCGGTCCAGCCCCAGGTCGAGGCACGACGTACTGCCTGATGCGATTGCGCACGTTCTGCCGGGCTGGCACGGCGACGCAGGAAGTACAGCAGCAACGCAGCACCGCCGGTGGAAAACAGCGCGATCAGCATCTGCGCCAAGGCACCTGGCGTGCCCAGCGAGTTGGCCAACGCCGCCGCCCCCTGGGTGTTTCCCTCACGCGCAGCCTGCATTCCGACCTCGAAACCGCGGCCCAGGCCCCAGGCCAGTCCGCCCAGCACGCTGAGGAACAGCAAGGTGGCGATGCCGATCAGCAGGTCCAGGCTGAAACCGAGCAGCGGCGATCCGTTGGTGGGCGTCGGCGAGGAGGACGGGGAGAGCGGCACGTCGGGGAGGGTGGACATCGCGGACCTGGGAGTAGCGCGGAAAAAAGGTGGGCGCCGTTGTCGGCGCCCACGCGGATTGCTGCTCTGGATCAGATATCCAGATTCGTGACCTTCAAGGCATTGCTCTCGATGAAATCACGGCGTGGTTCCACCACGTCGCCCATCAAGGTGCTGAAGATCTGGTCGGCTTCCACCGCGTCTTCGATGCGGACCTGCAACAGACGGCGGGTATCCGGGTTCACGGTGGTATCCCACAGCTGTTCCGGGTTCATCTCACCCAGGCCCTTGAAGCGCTGGATCTGGCGACCCTTCTTGGCCTCTTCCATCAACCAGGCCTGGGCCTGGGCGAAGCCGGTGATCTCGGAGGACTTGTTGCCGCGGTTGATGGTGGCACCCTCGCGCACCAAGCCGTGCAGCAACTGCGAGGCCACATGCAGCTGGCGCAGTTCGCCGGACTCAAAGGCAGCCAGCGGCAATACCTGGGTGTGTTCCTCGCCCATGTGACGACGGGTCACCAGCACGGCGGCCGGGCGGTGCTCGTTCGGCTCCTGCAGCACCAAGGTGAAACGCGGCGTCCCCAGGCTGCCCTGGTTCAGACGCTTGGCCAGGGCCTCCAGTCCTTCACCTTCCGGTGCCGAGCGCAGATGCTCCAGGTCCATCGGAGTGAAATCGACCAGCGCCTCGAGCAGGCTGCGATCGTAGCGATGCGCGTTGCGGGCAATGGTTTCCTGCGCCGCTGCATACGTCATCAGCAGCTTCTCCAGCGCCACGCCTTCGATCGGCGGCTCGCCGGCAGCCGGAACCAACGCCGCGTTTTCCACTGCGTTGTTGGCCAGGTAGGCGTCCAGCGCCGGGTCGTCCTTCAGGTACAACTCGGTCTTGCCCTGCTTGATCTTGTACAGCGGCGGCAGGCCGATATACACGTAGCCACGCTCGATCAGCTCCGGCATCTGCCGGTAGAAGAACGTCAACAGCAGCGTACGGATGTGCGCACCGTCGACGTCGGCGTCGGTCATGATGATGATCTTGTGGTAACGCAGCTTGTCCGGGTTGTACTCGTCACGGCCGATGCCGGTGCCCAGCGCGGTGATCAACGTACCGACCTGGTCGGAGGACAGCATGCGGTCGAAACGCGCACGTTCCACGTTGAGGATCTTGCCGCGCAGCGGCAGCACCGCCTGGTTCTTGCGGTTGCGGCCCTGCTTGGCCGAGCCACCTGCCGAGTCACCCTCGACGATGAACAGTTCGGACAGCGCGGGATCCTTTTCCTGGCAGTCGGCCAGCTTGCCCGGCAGGCCGGCGATATCCAGCGCGCCCTTGCGGCGGGTCAGGTCACGTGCCTTGCGCGCGGCTTCGCGCGCACGGGCAGCATCGACGATCTTGCCGGCAATGGCCTTGGCTTCGTTCGGGTTTTCCTGCAGGAACTCTTCAAGCTTTGCGCCGAAGGTGCTTTCCACCGCCGGCTTGACGTCCGAGCTGACCAGCTTTTCCTTGGTCTGGCTGGAGAAGCTGGGGTCCGGCACCTTCACCGACAGCACCGCGATCATGCCTTCGCGCATGTCATCGCCGGTCAGGCTGATCTTGGCCTGCTTGGCCACGCCGTTCTGCTCGATGTAGTTGTTGAGCGTACGGGTCAGCGCGGCACGGAAACCGGCCAGGTGGGTACCGCCGTCCTTCTGCGGAATATTGTTGGTGAAGCAGTACATCGTTTCCTGGTAGGAATCGGTCCACTGCAGCGCCGCCTCGACCACGATGCCGTTGGTTTCGCCAGTCACCGCGATCACGTTTGGATGCAGCGGGGTCTTCACCTGCGCCAGGTGCTCGACGAAGCTCTTGATGCCGCCTTCGTAGTGGTAGTCGTCGCGACGGCCTTCGCCGCGCTCATCCACCAGGGTGATGTTGACGCCGGAGTTCAGGAACGAAAGTTCGCGTAGACGGCGCGCCAGGATTTCGTAATGGAACTCGACGTTGCCGTGGAACGCCTTCACCGACGGCCAGAACCGCAGCACCGTACCGCGGCGGTCACTGGTTTCCAGCTTGTTCAACGTGGTCAATGCAGCACCGTCGCTGTATTCCTGCTGGTAGTGGAAACCACCCTGGTAGATATCCAGCATCAGCTTCTGCGACAAGGCATTGACCACGCTGACGCCGACGCCGTGCAGGCCGCCGGAAACCTTGTAGCTGTTGTCGTCGAACTTGCCGCCGGCGTGCAGGACCGTCATCACTACTTCGGCAGCAGAGACTTCGCGGTCGAGCTTCTGGCTCATCTGCGCATGCTTGCCGACCGGGATACCGCGGCCGTTATCGGCCACCGATACCGAACCGTCGGCATGGATGGTGACCAGCACATTGTCGGCGTGACCGGCGAGGGCTTCGTCGATGGAGTTGTCGACAACCTCGAACACCATGTGGTGCAGGCCAGTGCCGTCATGGACGTCGCCGATGTACATACCGGGACGCTTGCGAACAGCCTCCAAGCCTTCCAATGCGGTGATGCTGTTGGCGTCGTAATTGCCGTTGTTGACCGGGGTGTTCTGTTCTTCGCTCATTGCGCTTGCCGTAGGCTCCGCAGGTCATGCGCCGTTCCGGGGAACGGGCATGAGAGATAGGGGATGACGTTCCGATTATACCTGCCGGGGGAATTTCCGCCCTGAAGGCTCAACTTGCGGCCTTGATGGTGCCATGTTCCACGTGGAACACAGCCGCCGGCTGCAGTTCTGCTTCCAGTGCGGCCGGTGTTTCGGTTGCCGTGATGAAGATCTGCGCCGGTGTTGCAGCCAGGAATTGCAGAACGCGCTGCTGGTGATTGCGATCCAGCTCCGAGCCAAGGTCATCCAGGGCGATTACCGGCCATTCGCCGCGTTGACTGGCGTAATCGTCTGCCTGACCCAACAAACAGGCCAGGGCAGTGAGCTTGGCTTGCCCGCGCGATAGAGCATCTCGGCCAGGGATCTGCGTGAAACCAACGCTCCAGTCGGCCCGGTGCGGCCCAACCGAGGTATAGCCTGCGCTACGGTCGCGCTCACGGGCCAGCAGCAGAGCATCGCCCAGCGACATTTCGTGCCGGCGCCAGCCCGGCTGCAGTTCCAAGGCACTCAATTGCAGCCCAGGTGCAAGATCTGCAGCAATTGCGACCGCCCGCTCCTGCAGGCGTTCCAGATAGTGCTGGCGACGTGAGGTGAGGGGAGTTCCGGCTTCAGCCAGCTCCCAATCCCAGGCATCCAACTGTTTCCCGGGCGCCCCCATCTTCAACAGCGCATTGCGCTGCTTCAAGGCCCGCGTGTAACGCCGCCACAGGGGAAGGAAGTCAGGTTCCACGTGGAACAATCCCCAATCGATGAAGCGTCGCCGGGGTTCGCTACCGCCACTGACCAACGCATGGCTGCCTGGTTCAAAGGTAACAACGGCCAACGCAGCGCATAGATTGCCCAGTTGAGCCACATCTTCGCCGTCCAGACGGCCCTTCCAGGCCTGCCCACTGTGTCGTAGACCGGCGCGCCGCGTAGAAACGCCCAATTCTGCGTCGCTACGTTCCTGCCATTCGACAAAAACGTCCAGATTCTCGGCGCCTTTCTGCACCAGACCATCGCGCACGCGACCACGGAAGCTGCGGCCGTAGGCCATCAGGTGCAGGGCTTCGAGCACGCTGGTTTTTCCCGCGCCATTGGCGCCGGTGATCAGATTGATGCCGGGGCGGGGGGCCAGTTCCACAGAATCGAACCGACGCACGCGGTTCAAGGCAACACGGACGATATGCATTGACGCTCGAAAGAAAGCACGACGCCAGCACGGGAGCCGTGGCTGGCCATGCGCAGCTTAAAGCATCCGTCCGGTTTGAGCAGGCCAAGCCTGCGCGCTGCCATTCCCCGATCCACACCACGTGGAACATCGCAAGATTTCTTCAAATCTGATCGATGGGCAGGGCAGTCCCGCTGCAGATTTCGCGAAATCTCGCGTTTTTTGGGGCCGGTATAGGTCGGGGTACAAACCCTGTGTATAAGTTGGGCAATCTGTGGATAAATTTGGGCCTGAGAGCCCATCCAGGCCTTATCCACAGATATCCACAGGCTAGAAGCCCTGTTTTACAGGGGGTTTCGGCACCAATAAACTTCGCTAAAACAACAACTTAAACTAGTTCTACATAAAATCTGCTCCTACCATCACCACCAAGCTTTTGATTTATTCTCAGATTTAAAGCATAGAGCTGAGAAAACCGGCAACCAGGAAAGGCGAAAAGCCAGAGCTTTGAATCCTTCAATTCTGGTGCCGGGGATCCAGGCCTCCGCTTCAGATTTGAAGAAATCCGGGCCGCGCCAGGTTTGAATTCCAAGTCCGCGCTGTCCTCTGCTTCAGGCAACGCTTTCACAGCTCCTGATTTCTTGAAATCTGATCAATCACACAGGGTTCCTGGCCTGGAATTTCAAGGTTCAAGCTGTTGGCTCAAGTCCCGCGTTTGGGCTTCGCGTTGGAATCAGCGAAAGCAGGGGGAAACTTGCGCGGCTTAAAGCGCTACGGATTCAATCCCGCTGCGCGCAACCGCGATCTTCACCCACCAGGCGCGTTCCACGGCAAGGGATACGCTTGCAGGGTAGGGCTTCCACGGATATCAAGCTTCGAGCTGCCAATGGAGCGATCGGGCAAGAACTCCAGGAGGGGACGTTATGCCCTTCGAAATCGTAGATCCGAGCGTTTGGCCGATTGAAGCCGGTATCTGGTCGCAACAGAGGAATCATTGCCAATCATATTGGCTGGCCGAAACCTGGGGTTGCCTTGCCTGGGGATTGGCTGCTTCTCCTTGCAAGAGGAAAGCGATTGGATTGGACAGGCCTTGCTGGCCATCCAGAACCCAGTGCCTTGCGGGGCATAGGCTCATCTGTTCCACGTGGAACCTCAGCCGGAAATAAAAAAGCCCGGCAGTAAGCCGGGCTTCTTCGTGTTCCACGTGGAACCTGCAGGTCAGAGACGCAGCGGCATCACCACGTGACGCGACTTCTCGCTGCTGGCTTCACGCACCAGTGCCGAGGAGTTGGAATCACGCAGCTGGATGACAACATGCTCATCGCGCAACGCTGACAGGGCATCGAGCAGGTAGTTCACGTTGAAGCCGATAGCCAGGTCGCTGACCGTGGTGTCGGCCTCGATTTCTTCCTGCGCCTCTTCCTGCTCCGGGTTATGCGCGCTGATCTTCAGCTGGCCCGGGGTCACTTCGACGCGAACACCGCGGTACTTCTCGTTGGAGAGAATTGCCGCACGCTGCAGCGAGGCGCGCAGGGTTTCGCGCTCGACCTTCACTTCGCGGTCGGCCCCGATCGGAATCACTGCTTCGTAATCCGGGAAACGGCCGTCGATCAGCTTCGAGGTGAAGGTGACATCGTCGCGCTTCATGCGCACGTGGCTACGGCCAACTTCCAGCTCGACTTCGCGCTCGCCGCCTTCCAGCAGACGCTGCAGTTCGGTCACGCCCTTGCGCGGCACGATGATCTGGCGCTTGGCGCCGTTATCGTTTTCCAGTGCGGTTTCGCACAGGGCCAGACGGTGGCCGTCGGTGGCAACGCAACGCAGGATGCTGTCGCGCAGGTCAAACAGCAGGCCGTTGAGGTAATAGCGCACGTCCTGCTGCGCCATCGCGAACGCCGTGCGTTCGATCAGTTCCTTCAACGCGGCTTCCGGCACGACAACGCGTTCGGTGGCTTCAACCTCGTCAACCGACGGGAAGTCGTTGGCGGGCAACGTGGCCAGGGTGAAACGGCTACGGCCAGCCTGGACCGTGATCTTGTCGCCCGTCTGCGAAACCGTGATTCGGCTGCCATCGGGCAGGGCGCGGATGATTTCGAACAGCTTGCGTGCCGGAATCGTGGTTTCGCCGTCCTGGGCGTCTTCGACCGCAATGCGGGAGACCATTTCCACTTCCAGATCGGTACCGGTCAGCGAAAGCTGGCCGCCCTGAACCTGGACGAGGAAATTAGCCAGAACCGGCAGGGTCTGACGGCGTTCAACCACGTTGACGACCTGGGCCAACGGCTTGAGAAAGGCTTCGCGCTGCAGTGTGAAACGCATGTGGTTTCGTGCCCCTATGCTTTTAAAAGATGTGGATTAAATCAAAAGCTTGGTGGTGCTGGTAGAGCCAGATTTGGTTTAAAACACACCCAAGTGTTTGTTTTTAAAGGTTTTATTGAAACTGAAACCCATGTATTACTGGTCCTGAGCAGGTGGGTGAACCTGTGGATAATTTTGATCCGGATCTGCCGGCCAATTTTATCCACAACTTCCCCAGAACCTGCCCCCGAATCATGCACCGTTTTGTGCGATGACGCCGCAGTGGCGTCGGTGCATCATTCGCTGCACTTCCGGCCCAGACCTCGTTGCCCCAATGGTTTTCCCACCTGTTTCATCGATGAGCGTTTCCACAGGGCAGCGTCGGGGCTTACTCGCTGAGCTTGCGGATCAGCTTGTCCCAGTCCTCGCGCAGCTTGCCGTCGGTTTCCATCAACGTGCGGATCTGCCGACAGGCGTGCAGCACCGTGGTGTGGTCGCGGCCGGCAAAGGCGTCGCCGATTTCCGGCAGGCTGTGTTCAGTCAGTTCCTTGGTCAGCGCCATGGCCACCTGGCGTGGACGGGCCAGGGAACGGGTGCGCCGCTTTGACAGCAGATCCTTGATCTGCAGGCCGTAGTAGTCGGCAACCGTTTTCTGGATATTGGGGATGCTGATGGCTTGTTGCTGGGCACGCAGCAGATCGCGCAGGGTTTCCTGGGCAAACTCGGTGGTGATCGCGCGCCCGGTGAAATTGGCGCGGGCAGTCAGCGTATTGAGCGCACCTTCCAGATCACGCACGTTGGAGCGCATCTTCTTGGCGATCAGGAAGGCCACGTCGTCCGGAATCTCGGCGCCGCGTTCGCGGGCCTTGGCCAGCACGATGGCAGCACGGGTTTCAAAGTCCGGCGGCTCGATGGCCACCGACAAACCCCAGGCCAGGCGCGATTTCAGGCGGGCTTCCAGGCCTTCCACTTCACGTGGATAGCGGTCGCAGGTCAGGATGATCTGTTGCTTGCCATCGAACAACGCATTGAAAGTATGGAAAAACTCTTCCTGGGTGCGGTCCTTGCCGGCGAAGAACTGGATGTCATCGATCAGCAGCGCGTCGACCTGCTGGAACTGGCGCTTGAACTGGTCCATGGTCTTTTCCTGCAACGCACGGATCATCGCGCTGAAGAACTGTTCCGATCGCAGATACAGCACTTTTGCCGCCGGATTGGCCTGGCGCATGGCATTGCCTGCGGCCAGCATCAGGTGGGTTTTACCCAGGCCGGTGCCGCCGTACAGCAGCAGCGGGTTGTGCGCACGATCGCCCGGCTTCTGCGCCGCCTGGAATGCCGCCGCCAGACCGAGCTGGTTGCTGCGGCCTTCGACGAAATTGGTGAAGGTGTAATGCGCATCGAGGTTGCCGTTGAACGGCACGACGGGAGCGGTAGGCACGGAACCGGTGCTTGGGGCGACCAGCGGCGCCGGCTCCGGTGCCCGCGGACGCGAGCCGATTTCCAGGATCACCTCGCCAAAACCGGCGAAATGGGTCAGCAGTTCGCCGATCCGCGACAGGTAGCGTTCGCGCACTTGATCGACAATAAAGGCGTTGGGCGCGTACAGCACAAGGCTGTCTGCGCGTTGGTCGGCCTGCAGCGGCTTCAACCAGGTGTGGACATCTTCGGGCGGAAATTCCGCCTCCAGACGTTCAAGACAACGTGTCCAGGCATCCATCAGCAATAATCGTCAAAGGCTTGCCAGCCGGGCGCAGAAAGCCGCCGGGCCACAGGCCGGAAGGGGGAAAGTGGATGGCTCAGACTACCACCGCCGGCCCGATGCGGGAATGCTTGTCCCGGTTTTATTCACAGGCTCATCCACAAGATGTACACCGGCCTGTGGATAGCTTTGTCAAGCCAGACTTGACGGGACCCCGAGGGGGTCTATAGAATTTCCGGTTCTTTCCGTCCACTTCATACAGGTGCCCCAATGGCCACCAAGCGCACGTTCCAGCCCAGCAACCTCAAGCGCAAGCGCGATCACGGTTTCCGTGCTCGTATGAAGACCGCCGACGGCCGCAAGATCCTGTCGCGTCGCCGCGCCAAGGGCCGCAAAGTCCTCAGCGCTTGATTGCGTTGCCGCGTGAAGCGGCAAGCGCAACACCGATCGTGATCAGTACCTGCCCGCGCAAGCGATTTCCTCGCTCTGCGCGGGTTCGTACGCGTGCCGAATATACAACGGTCTTCAACGGCGCCCGCCGTGTATCCGAGCCCTTGATGACACTCCACTGGTTGAAAGGGGATAGCCCTGCTCGACTCGGTCTGGCTGTGTCACGCAAGGTGGATACGCGTGCGGTCGGTCGTAACCGTATCAAGCGTGTGTTGCGGGATGCAACACGCCATCTACGGTCGTGCCTGAAAGGTGGCGATTACGTCATCGTGGCCCGGTCGGCGGCCAAGACCGCCAGCAATCAACAGATCCGTGAGGCGTTTGAGCGCCTGCTGCGCCGCGCTGGCGCATTGCCCCCTGTAGCTGCGGGCGGCACAATGCCGCCGCACGAGGGCGCTGACACCCCTCTTCCTTTGAACGTACCGGATACCTCCTCCGGTCGAGCCGAGCCTGCCTGCTGATGAACCAGACCCGTGTATTCCTGATTTTTGCCTGGCTGATGGTAGCCGTGCTGCTGTGGATGGAATGGGGTCGCGAAAAGGCCGCACCGGATCCGGCAACCGTGGCCACCGCCCAGGCGGCCGTGCCGGGCGCCAATGACGTTGATCTGCATGCGCCGGTCGCCGGTGATGTGCCGCAGGCTTCCGTCCCGGGCCAGCCGCCGGCCGCTGCCGCGCCGGCAGGCATGGAAGCGGCCGCCAGCGCACAGCGCGTGACCGTGACCACCGACGTATTGAAGCTGGTGCTCGATGGCCGCAGCGTGCTGGACGCCGATCTGCTGCAGTTCCCGCAGACCAAGGCCGCCGGTAGCCCGCCGGTGCAGCTGCTGACCGAAGACAAGGCGCATCCGTACAGCGCCACCGCCGGTTGGGCCAGCCAGAACAATTCGCCGGTGCCGGGCGCGAACGGCTTCCAGCCGGCGCAGGGCGTCACCGCCGTGGCCCTGGCCGATGGCCAGAACGAAGTGCAGGTGCCGTTCGTGTGGAATGGCCCGAATGGTGTCAGCATCCATCGCACCTACACCTTCAAGCGTGGCGATTACGCCATCAGCGTGAAGGATGAAGTGGTCAATACCGGTACTGCTCCGTGGCAGGGTTATGTGTTCCGCAAGCTGGACCGCGTGCCGCCGGTAATCAGCAAGGGCATGACCAACCCGGATTCCTTCAGCTTCAACGGCGCTACCTGGTTCAGCCCGGCAGATGGCTACCAGCGCCGTGCGTTCAAGGACTACATGGAAGACGGCCCGATCAACCAGACCATCAGTGGTGGCTGGGTGGCGATGCTGCAACACCATTTCTTCACCGCCTGGATTCCGCAGGCTGACCAGTCCGCGCTGTACCTGCTGTCGCAGAACGGCCCGCGCAACGTGATCGAAACCCGCGGCCCTGGCTTCACTGTGGCCCCCGGCCAGAAGGTCAGCACCGAGGCACGCCTGTGGGTTGGCCCGAAGCTGGTGAACCAGATCGCCAAGGAAGACGTGAAGGGCCTGGACCGCGTGGTCGATTACAGCCGCTTCTCGATCATGGCCATCATCGGCCAGGGCTTGTTCTGGGTGATGAACCAGGTGCACAAGCTGGTCGGCAACTGGGGCTGGGCCATCATCGGCCTGGTGATCCTGTTGAAGATGGCGCTGTTCCCGCTGGCCAATGCGCAATTCAAGTCGCAGGCCAAGATGCGCAAGTTCCAGCCGCGCATCGCGCAGCTGAAGGAGCGCTACGGCGACGACAAGCAGAAGTTCCAGACCGCAATGATGGAGCTGTACAAGAAGGAGAAGATCAATCCGCTGGGCGGCTGCCTGCCGCTGCTGATCCAGATGCCGATCTTCTTCGCCCTGTACTGGGTGCTGGTGGAATCGGTGGAACTGCGCCAGGCGCCGTGGCTGGGCTGGATCCAGGACCTGACCGCACGTGACCCGTACTTCATCCTGCCGATCATCAACATCGCGGTGATGTGGTTCACCCAGAAGCTGACCCCGGCTGTGGGCATGGACCCGATGCAGCAGAAGATGATGCAGTTCATGCCGCTGGTATTCGGCGTGATGATGGCCTTCATGCCGTCCGGCCTGGTCCTGTACTGGGTGGTCAACGGCGGCCTGAGCCTGCTGCAGCAGTGGTGGATGATCAAGAAGCACGGCGAAGACGCGCCGAGCAAGGTGATCGAAGCCAAGTAAGCAAAAGCCCGCCGCAAGGCGGGCTTTTCGCATCTGGGCCAAGCCGCGCGAAGACAGGCCGTTTGGCTGTCTGTCTGCTCGGCTGTTTGTGGGAGCGGCGTAAGCCGCGAAGCTGGTCTAGCCTGGACACTGGGTAGGGGTGCGCACTGATGCTGCATTGGCTTCGCGGCTGTCGCCGCTCCCCCAAATAGGCAGCGAGCACCGCGAGCTCGGCTTTTGCCTCTGGCGTTAGAATCACCACATCTGCTGCACCCTTTCACCCCCGAGCCTGCCATGCCCCGTTCGTTGTCGTGCCGCCTGATTTTGCCTGCCGTGTTGCTTGCCGCTTTGACGGTCGCCGGCTGTTCCAAAAAGGACGAGGCAGGCACCGCTACGCCAACCCAGGCCAGCGCGCAGGCCGCAGCCGCAGCCAATCCAGCGGCGGCACCGCTGTTGACCGCACTGCAGAAACAGCTTGATGGCCATCGCCGCATCGTCGTGTTGCTGGCCGACGAAGCACAGCAATCGCCGACTGACCGCCAGACCTCCAGCCGCATCGGCCAGCAGTTGTTCCACGACGGCCTGGAACAGCGCCAGGCCATCGCTGCGCAGTTCGATGCCTTGCTGCGCGATCCCAGCCCGCAGCGCTTTGCCACCCTGGGCACGGTGCTGGATTACATCGAATCCTCACCCGAGCTCTACGACGCCGATCGCCTGGCTTTCCGCGAAATACTGCGTGAGCTGCATCAGCGCGTGGGCGCGGATTCGTCGCTGCCGGCGGTCAAGCTGCACCAGCGCATCGGCGAGGACCTGGAAGCGCTGGACGAGATCGAGCGTAATTACAACCAGGAACTGACCCGCATCTTCAGCCGCTTCGAACGCACCCGCGCCATCGAGCTCAAGCGTGAGAAGTGGGACGACTACGTCGCCCACCTCAACACGTTGTACAAGCGCGACGCTATCCTGCGCGACTTCGGCGTGATCGAACCCTACCCGATGTCGATGCAGGACAGCGACCGCGAGATCTTCGGCCGCGACCTGCCTGCGAAAACCGTGGTGCTGACCTTCGACGACGGCCCGCACAAGGCCTATACCGATGAAGTCGTGGCCATCCTGCAGCGCTACGACGTACCGGGTGTGTTCTTCGAAGTGGGCCGCAATCTTGGCGCAGTCGAGGCCGATGGCAAGGTCAAGCTCGGGCCGATGGCGGACATCAGCCGTGGCCTGATGGAGCACGGCTACGCGGTCGGCAACCACAGCCTGACCCACGCGCAGCTGTCGCGCACCACCGGCGATGCGCTGCGCCAGCAGGTGCTGGATACCGACACGCTGCTCAAGGGCGTGGATGCCAAGCGCGCGCCGCTGTTCCGCTTCCCGTATGGGGCGCGCAATGCCGAAGGCCTGCAGCTGCTCAACGAAGCCGGCCTGAAATCCATCATGTGGAACATCGACTCGATGGACTGGGCCGATCCGGTGCCCGAATCCATCGTGCAGCGCGTGGTCGACCAGGTGCAGAAGGAACAGCGCGGCATCATCCTGTTCCATGACATCCACGACCGCGCGGTGAAGGCGCTACCGCAGATCCTCGACAAGCTGATCGCCGACGGCTACCAGTTCGCCGGCTGGAACGGCCGTGATTTCAGCGTCAGCCGCGCGCGCAAGGGCGCGGTCGCCGATACCACGGTCACCACCGGCTACGAAAAATCCTGGGCGATTGTCATTGGCATCGATGACTACGCCAAATGGCCCAAGCTCGAATATGCCGGCCGCGACGCGCAGTCCATCGCCGATACGCTGACCGGCCAGTTCGGCTTCCCGTCTTCGCAGGTGATCGTGCTGAAGAACCAGCAGGCTACCCGCAACAACATCCTGGCCGCCTTCCACGACCGCCTGGCCGATGAGCGCACCGGCAAGAACGACCGCGTGTTCGTGTTCTTCGCCGGCCATGGCGCGACCCGCCAGCTCGCCTCCGGCCGTGACCTCGGCTACATCATTCCGGTGGACTCGGACCCGAATGAGTTCGCCACCGATGCGATCGCGATGACCGATATCCAGAACATCGCCGAGAGCATGCAGGCCAAGCACGTGCTGTTCGTGATGGATGCCTGCTACAGCGGTTTGGGGCTTACCCGCGGCGGCAGTTCGTCATCGTTCCTGCGCGAGAACGCACGCCGCAGCGCGCGGCAGATGCTGACCGCCGGCGGTGCCGACCAGCAGGTCGCCGACAGCGGCCCGAACGGGCATTCGGTATTCACCTGGGTGCTGCTGCAGGCGCTGGCCGGCAAGGGCGACCTCAGCGGCGATGGCCTGATCACCGGCACCGAGTTGGCTGCGTATGTGGCGCCGGCAGTATCGGCGGTATCGCGCCAGACCCCGGCCTTCGGCAGCCTGCCCGGTTCGCAGGGCGGCGAGTTCGTGTTCCAGGTGCCGGACAGCCAGGAATTCCTCAACGCCGATACCCGCCAGCTGTCGGCTGACGCCATCGCCCTCAACAGCCGTGTCGATGCCGTGCAGGACGCCAAACCCGCAGGCAAGACCGAAGCGCCGGTAACCGTTGCCGATCTGCAGGGCGGCAAGAGCACCCTGGTGGTGCCGGCGGCGGTACCGACCTCCGACCGCCAGCGCGCGCAGCAAGCCAATGACCGCGGCCTGCAGCTGTACCGCGAGAAGCGCTATGACGAAGCCGCCGTGCAGTTCACCGAAGCACTGAAGCTGCGGCCGGATTTCGCCCAGGCGGCCAACAACCTCGGCTTCGTCTATTACCGCCAGCAGCGGTACGCCGAAGCCGCGCGCTGGCTTGAGAACACCTTGAAGATCGACCCTTCGCGCGCTGTGGCCTATCTGAATCTTGGCGACGCCTACTTCAATGCCGGCGACAAGGCCAAGGCCAAGCAGGCCTATACGACCTACCTGGAGCTGCAGCCGCAAGGCAGCGGCGCTGCCCAGGCCCGCGCGCAACTGCAGAAGCTGTAAGCCATGACCGATTTATCCACAGCCCAGACCATTGTTGCCATCGCCAGCGGTGCTGCTGCCGGTGGCGTCGGCATGCTGCGCGTGTCCGGCCCGCAGTCGCTGCGCATCGCTGTTGCCCTGGGTTGTCCACAGCTCAAGCCGCGTCACGCCCATTACGCCAGGTTCCGCGATGACGCCGGCGAGGTCATCGACGACGGCATCGCGCTGTACTTCCCCGGCCCGCGCAGCTTTACCGGCGAGGACGTGGTGGAACTGCAGGGCCACGGCAGCCCGGTGGTGCTGCGCCAGCTGCTGGCCCGTTGCATCGAACTGGGCGCGCGCCAGGCCCGCGCCGGTGAGTTCAGCGAGCGGGCCTTCCTCAACGGCAAGCTCGACCTGGCCCAGGCCGAAGCCATCGCCGACCTGATCGCCGCTGGCGACGTACGTGCCGCGCGTGCCGCGCGGCGTTCGTTGGATGGCGTGTTCTCACGCCGGGTGGAAGAGGTGGGCGAGCAACTGGTGCGACTGCGCATCCACGTCGAAGCCGCCATCGACTTCGCCGACGAGCCGCTGGATACGCTCGGCGGCGCGCAGGTGCGCGCCGGTATCGAGCAGGCCAAGGCCTTGCTGGCCCAGCTGCGTATCGACGCCGAACGCGGCCGCAAGCTGCGCGATGGCCTGCACGCGGTGCTGATCGGGCCGCCGAATGCCGGCAAGAGCTCGCTGCTCAATGCATTGGCTGGCAGCGAGCGGGCAATCGTCACCGATATCGCCGGCACTACCCGCGACACCTTGCGCGAGACCATCCGCATCGACGGCCTGGAGCTGGAACTGGTCGACACCGCTGGCCTGCGCGAAGGCGGTGACGCCATCGAACGCGAAGGCATGCGCCGCGCCCGCGCCGAGATGCAGCGCGCCGACCTGGCCATCGTCGTGCTCGATGCCCGTGATCCGGAGGCGGGCAGGGCCGCGATTGGCGATGCCGCAGCACAGGCTGCCCGCCAGCTGTGGATCTACAACAAATGCGATCTGCTGCCGGACTGGCCGCAGGCGCTGGACGCCGACAGCATCGCCCTGTCCGCCGCCAATGGCGCGGGCCTGGAGCAGCTGCATGCGCGCCTGCGCGATATCGCCAGCGATGGCGCAGGCGAGGGCATGCAGGGCGAGTTCTCCGCGCGCCTGCGCCATGTCGAAGCGCTGGCCCTGGCCAGCGAACACCTCGACGCGGCCGATGGGCAATTGCACTACGACCAGCTGGAACTGGCCGCCGAGGAACTGCGGCTGGCGCATGATGCGCTCGGCGAAATCACCGGCCGCATGACCGCCGACGACCTGCTGGGCAGGATTTTCTCGAGCTTCTGCATCGGCAAATAATGCCGCTGTGGAGCCATCGGCCCGCAGGGGCCAGCCAACGCAATAGTCAGGAGGTAGTTGATGTTTTCGCACATCGTGGTGGGGGCAAATGACATCGAGGCATCCAAGGCGTTCTATGACGCG
Organism: Stenotrophomonas sp. STEN031; assembly: GCF_056759975.1. Taxonomy (NCBI): domain Bacteria; kingdom Pseudomonadati; phylum Pseudomonadota; class Gammaproteobacteria; order Lysobacterales; family Lysobacteraceae; genus Stenotrophomonas; species Stenotrophomonas sp. STEN031. The sequence continues at coordinate 7,066 of NZ_JBRREA010000024.1, read as the reverse complement.
CTGCTGTCCACGCTCGGCGCAAAGCCGGGTTTCGTCGATCCCAAGGGCAACGTGGTGTACCGCCATGGCGGCGCGCTGCTGATCGTCGGCCATCCGCGCAACGGCGAGCCCGCAACGCACGCCAATGGCGGCACCATCGGCTTCAGCTGCGCCTCGCCGGAGGTGGTGGAGGCCTGGCATGCGGCAGGTGTTGGCAACGGTGGTGTGAGCGTGGAAGACCCGCCGGGACCGCGGCAAAGCCCGTTCGGCCCACTCTACCTCGCGTATCTGCGCGATCCGGCCGGCAACAAGCTGTGTGCCACGCACCGTGCGGCCCAGGCCTGAGCATCAGCTTTCCCCACAGCGGCGGCGCGGACCACTACGCGCCGCCGGTTACTGACAGTTCTGTTTGCCGCCGTTAGGCTAGGCCCTGTTACGGGATCCCCCCGCCAACGGAGTCAGTCCAATGCGCCATTGATGCCACCGTCTTGATGACGGTCCCTACCAGTCCCTGCTGCCGCTGGCGGCCGGGTGCTTCGGGCATCGATGGAATACCGCATGACACACTCAATTTCCGTGACGCTGGATGGCGTCGCGTGGCACACGCCCGATGGGCGCAGCCTGTTCTCCAACCTCACCGCACAGTTCGATGACCGGCCCACCGGTCTGGTCGGCCGCAACGGCGTGGGCAAGTCCGTACTCGCGCAGATACTGGCTGGATTGCGTCAGCCCAGTGCCGGGCATTGCCGTCGCATCGGTGAGGCCTACTACCTCGCACAGCAGGTACAACCACGAGCAGGACAGCGTGTAGCCGAACTCGCGGCTGTGGATAAGCGTGTGGATGCATTGCGCAGGATTGAAGCCGGAAGCACGCAGCAAGCGGATTTCGACGCGATTGGCGAGCAATGGAGCCTGTGCGAAACCCTGCAGCAGGCCTTGGCTGATGCAGGCTTGCACGGCGTTGATGCCGATACACCTGTGGATAAGCTCAGTGGCGGGCAATGCATGCGCGTCGCTCTGGTGGGTGCGTTGCTGCAGCCGGTGGAGTGGCTGATCCTCGACGAACCCAGCAATCATCTCGATCACGCAGGCCGGCACTGGTTGGCCGAGCAGCTGCGCGCGAGAAAGCAGGGCCTGATCCTGGTCAGCCATGACCGGCTGCTGTTGCAACAGGTGGAGCGCATCGTCGAACTGTCGCCGCAGGGGCTGCGCAGCTACGGCGGCAACCATGCCTTTTATGCACAGGCGCGCGCTGGCGAACGTGCCGCAGCCGAAGCTTTGTTGCAGCAACGTCGGCATGAGCGGCGCAAGGGCGAGCAGGTTCTGCGCGAACAACGGCAGCGGCTGGAACAACGCAGCGCGCGCGGCAACCGCGAGGCCGCCAACGCCAATCAGGCGCCGATCCTGCTTGGCTTGCAGCGCCAACGTGCCGAAGCCAGCCTCGGCAAGGCACGCGCGCAGCTGGATCAGCGGCAGGTGCAGCTGCACGACGCCGTGCGCGAGGCACAGGCCGACAGCGAAGCCGCCGCCCCGGTGTTGCTGGTCCCAAATGTGCAAACCAGCGGGCCGGAGTGGGTGGTGCGTTCCAGCGGACTGCAACTGCCGCATGTGGCACCGGCGCTGCGCGCGCTGGACTTCAACCTGCGCCGTGGCGAACGTGTTGCCATCACCGGTGCCAACGGTGTGGGTAAGTCGACATTGCTGAAGGTGTTGGCAGGACAGCTGCCGGTGCGGGCTGGCGAGGTGAGCGTGCAGGTACCTGCTGCCTTGCTGGATCAGCAGCTGCAGCTGCTACCCGCGCACAGCAGCGTGCTGGACGCCTTGCGTCTGCGTAATCCAGCCATGGCCGAGGGCGAGTTGCGTAGCCGGCTGGCCCTGCTGGGCCTGGATGCAAACCACGTACAGATGCCTTCTGGCCTGCTCAGCGGCGGGCAGCGACTGAAAGCCGGCCTGGCCTGCGCGCTGTATGCCGATCCACCGGCACAGCTGCTGTTGCTGGACGAACCCGGCAATCACCTGGATCTGGATGCGCTGGCGGCTCTTGAGGATCTGCTTCGGCAATACCAGGGCAGCTTGCTGCTGGTCTCGCATGACGAGGCACTGCTACAGGCGATCGGTATCACTGCACGATTACATGCCGGAGAGCAGGGCTGGCAATGGCAGCGCGAATAGTGACGCGATGTTCTTCCGCACGTCACATGCAGCCGTCATGCTGCGCGCCTTGTTTTTGATTGGAGTAGCGACGGTGCGAAGCTGGGCCTGGTTGATGGTGGTGGGGGGTGGCGTGGCATGCTGTTGGGCAATGGACAGCTCAGCCGCGCAGACTTATCCCCAGGTTTCGGTGTACGCGCACCGTGGTGCCAGCGCACTGCTGCCCGAGCACACCCTGGCCGCTTATGCACAGGCCATCAGCGACGGCGCCGATTACATCGAGCCGGACCTGGTGATGAGCAAGGACGGGGTGATGCTGGCCCGGCACGAGAACGAGATCGGCTCGACCACCGATGTCGCCAGCCACCCCGAGTTCGCCAGCCGCCGCACCCGCAAGCTGATCGACGGCCAGCAGGTCGAGGGCTGGTTCACCGAAGACTTCACCGTCGCCGAGCTGAAGACGCTGTACGCGCGCGAGCGCCTGCCGCAGATCCGCGGTACCGCCTTTGATGGCCAGTTCCGCATTGCCACCCTGGACGAGATCATCAGCTTCCTGGTGCAGCAGGCCGGGCGTGCCAACCGCGGTATCGGCCTGGCGCCGGAGATCAAGCACGGCAGCTATTTCCAGAGCATCGGCCTGCCGATGGAAGACAAGCTGCTGGCCAGCCTGCAGGGCAATAGCTACACCAAGGTCGCGCCGATCCTGCTGCAGTCCTTCGAGACGGCCAACCTGCGCCAGATCCGCAGCAAGCTCGGCAAGGACAGCAATATCCGCCTGCTGCAGTTGCTCGATTCCAGCGACGAGAAGCCGGTTGACATTGCCTTGGCCGGTGGCAGCCTGACGTATGCACAGATGATGACGCCAGCCGGCCTGCGCGATATCGCCAGCTATGCCGATGCAATCGGCGTTGAACGGCGCGCGCTGGTGCCGCTGGATGCACAGGGCAAACTGGCTGCGCCTACCGCCCTGATCGGCGACGCGCATGCCGCCGGCCTGCAGGTAGTGGCCTACAGCTTCCGCCCGGAAAACCCGTTCCTGCCGCCGGCATTGCGCCAAGGGGCGGAGAATGCGCGCAATCCGGAAGCCTCGGTGGCCGAGATCCGCGCCTATCTGCAGGCGGGTATTGATGCGTTCTTCACCGATGATCCGGCGCTGGGACGACGGGCGGTGGATGGCGGTTCGTAAAGGCTGAAGAGCGACCCCTCCCCAGCCCATCCGGCCCGAAGGCACAGCCTTCGGTCGTTCATCAGGCCGCGCGCCATTGGCGCGCAAGCAGGCCTTCTTCACCCCCTTGGCTACACCAAAAGGGGGGGCCGTTTCTTGGAGATCTGACACCCCGCAGCGCAGCTGCTTGGCTCCCTCCCTTTGGCGCAGCCAAGGGGAGGGCTGGGGAGGGGTTGGCTCTTAGGCCTTTCAAGCTTCGCGGCTTGTGCTGCCGCAGGTGCTGGTAGAGCCTCTGCCGAGCATGGCTCGGCACTACCGCTTCTGCTCTTAGGACGGCTCGTTGGAATCCCGCCGCCGCAGGGGTACCACCACTTCATAGTCACGGCCTTCGCGCGGCTGCCACAGCACCGGCACCTGGCCCGGTGCGGGCGGTTCGAGTTCGTTGTCGGCTTCGGCCAGTTGCTCGGCGTCTTCCTCGTCTTCCCAGCTGTAGCGCTTGCGTGCAGCGCGCGGGTCGGCGTTGCGGAACAGCAGCGCGGCGATCACGCCGGCGGCGGCACCGCCCATATGTGATTGCCAGGACACGCCCGGCTCATGAGGCAGGATGGTGATCAACATGCTGCCGTAGAACAGGAAGCCGATCAGGCTGGCGGCAATCGCCGGCCGGTCGCGCCGCAGCAGGCCGAGCACGAACACCAGGAACATCAGGCCGTGGGTCAGGCCGCTGGCGCCGAGATGGCGGCTGCCGGCCTCGCCCAGCATCCACGCGCCCAGGCCGGAACCCAGCCACAGCAAGGGCAGGGCACGTAGGGTCGCTTTGGGATAAACACTGCCAGCCAACGTACCAAGAATAAGCAGGGCCACCGCGTTGGCGCCCAGGTGTTCAATTGAACCGTGCAGCAAGGGCGCGCCAAGCAGGCCGGCCAGACCGCTGGCCTCCAGCGGTGCTACCGCCCACGGCCGCCAATCCCAGCCGCTGCTCTGCAGGGCGAACATCGCCACCAGCAGCAGGACGAAGCCCAGGCTGATGTTGAACGCGCGCAGCACCCGGCTGCGGTCGTTGCGGGCGACGGTGGCCGGCGTGTCGCCGGTATTGGGCAGAGTTGGCGTGTCCATGTTCAAGGGATTGCGGCGCCTTGGGCGAAAGCCAAGGGCGCCGCGCTTGGGATCTGGCGTGCCACCGGCGGGACAATCCCGCCGGTGGCGTTCACATCAGGCCTTGTGTCCGCCCTTCGGCGGGATCTTCAGGCTCAGGATCACCGTGGCCACCAGGATCGCGGCCACCACACCCAGCGAAACCGGGACCGGGATCTTGAAGATGTCGATCAGCAGCATCTTGGTACCGATGAAGGCCAGGATGACGGCCAGGCCGTAGGGCAACAGGTGGAAACGGTCGGCCATGCCGGCCAGCAGGAAGAACATCGCGCGCAGGCCCAGCACCGCGAACACGTTCGAGGTCAGCACGATGAACGGGTCGGTGGTAATGGCGAAGATGGCCGGGATCGAGTCCACCGCGAAGATCACGTCAGTGACCGCGATCAGGATCAGCACCACGAACATCGGGGTGAACCAGCGCACGCCGTCCTTCTCGGCGACCAGGCGGTTGCCGTTGTACTCGTGGGTGATACGCAGGTGCTTGCGCATGAACTTCAGCGCCGGGTTGTTGTCCAGGCTGGGCTCCTCGCTGGCGGCGAACCACATCTTCCAGCCGGTGTAGAGCAGGAAGGCACCGAACACGTAGAGCAGCCAATGGAACTGGGTAACCAGCACGGAACCGGCGAAGATCATGATCGTACGCAGCACGATCGCGCCCAGAATGCCGATGATCAGTACACGCTGGCGCTGCGTCTCGGGCACCGCGAAGTAGCCCATGATCAGCAGGAACACGAAGATATTGTCGACCGCCAGCGCCTTCTCGATCAGGTAGCCGGTCAGGAATTGCAGACCCACTTCATTGGCAACGGCCGCGCCTGCGGTCTCATGCAGGTAGTACCAGAGGCCGGCATTGAAGGCCAAGGCCAGCGCCACCCAGCCCAGTGACCAGTAGATGGCCTCCTTGAAGGTGACTTTGTGCGGACCACCGTGGCGCATCAGCACCAGGTCGATCAACAGCGCGGCAATGACGACGACGATGAAGCCGCCCCACAGCCAAGGATTACCAATTGTCTGCATCATGATGAAATTCCGGTCGTGAACGGGGGTATCTCGGAACCACAAAGGCCAAGAGCTGGACACGGAATCGGGGAGACCGGGGACAGAGCTTCGCCAATGCGGCGAAGGTCTTGCTCACAGTCCCGATGGGCGGGACTGCCGTTGCACCGGAGTCTTGCGACTCGAATTGACGGCGACAACGTCTGGGAGCTACTCCCCTTCTGGGGCGAATAGTGCGGCCTGTGCCCATTACAGTCAATGAATACGCTGCAGGCAGGGGGCAGCGCCCGGCTACAATAGCGGCCATGAATACCCCACTCCCCGTCGTACGCCTGAAGAACGCGTGGCGCTCCAGCCACCCGTGGATTTTCCAGAAACTGGTCGAAAAGCCGACCGTCAAGCCCAAGTCCGGCACCATCGTCGATGTGGTCGGCGTGGACGGCGAGTGGATTGGCCGCGGCTTCTACAACGGCCACTCGCGCATCGCCGTGCGCATCCTGGAAACCAATCCGGACGTGGCGGTGGACCAGGCCTGGTTCGCGCAGAAGCTGGCGCAGGCGGTGTCGCTGCGTCGTGACGTGCTGAAGCTGGACGCCATCTCCAATGCCTGGCGCGTTGTCCACAGCGAAGGCGACGGCCTGTCCGGCCTGGTGGTGGACCGCTATGACGACCTGCTGGTGGTCGAGTTCTTCGCCGCCGGCATGTTCCGCCACCGCGAATGGATCTACGAGGCGCTGCGTGACCTGTTCCCGGGCTGCCGCTTCCACAGCTTCGCCGACGAACACGTGCAGAAGCAGGAAAGCTTCGATTTCCACGGCAACACCACCACCGAGCCGGCCGTCATCACCGAGTACGGCATCAAGTTCCGCGCCGACCCGGCCGGCGCGCACAAGACCGGTTTCTTCGCCGACCAGCGCGAGAACCGTGAGTGGCTGAGCCAGCAGGTGGAAGGCAAGAGCGTGCTCGACCTGTGCTGCAACACCGGTGGCTTTGCGGTGTATGCCGCAGCGCGCGGTGCCGCCGAGGTGCTGGGCGTGGACATTGACCAGGACGTGATCCACATTGCCAAGGGCAATGCGCGTTTGAACAACGCCAAGCCCAAGTTCGTGCAGGCCGACATCTTCCCGTGGCTGCGTGATGCGGCCAACCGCGGCGACCAGTACGACGTGGTGATCCTGGACCCGGCCAAGATGACCCGCGACCGCGACCAGGTGATCACCGCGCTGAAGAAGTACCTGGACATGAACAAGCTGGCCTTGGGCGTGGTCAAGCCCGGCGGCCTGTTCGCCACCTTCTCCTGCACCGGCCTGGTGGCCGAGGACCAGTTCCTCGACATGCTGCGCCGCGCCGCGTATTTCTCCGGCCGCACCATCCAGATCCTGAAGGTAGCCGGCGCCGGCCCGGACCATCCGTTCATGGCCCACGTGCAGGAATCGCGTTACCTCAAGGCAGTGTTCTGCCGCGTGCTGGACTGAGGCAAAAGCGACCCCTCCCAGCCCTCCCTTTGGCGCAGCCAAGGGGAGGGCTCAGTGGTAGTGGGCGGGCCACCAGGAGGGGGGGCGGCCCGGGGCCAGAAACCACCCCCCCAGGGGGCGGACGACCCACAAGCCGCCCCAAGCG
>NZ_JBRREA010000023.1:0-68097 GCF_056759975.1 Stenotrophomonas sp. STEN031 | reverse complement strand
CCCCCCCCCCCCCCCCCCCCCCCCCCCCCCCCCCCCCCCCCCCCCCCCCCCCCCCCCCCCCCCCCCCCCCCCCCCCCCCCCCCCCCCCCCCCCCCCCCCCCCCCCCCAAGGGCGAAAGCGCCAAAGCGCTTACCCCTCCCCAGCCCTCCCCTCCGCCTTCGGCGCAAGGGAGGGGGCGAAAGCTGCAAGGGCGGCCATGTCCGGGGCACTTCTCAGCCCTCCCCTCCGCCTTCGGCGCAAGGGAGGGGGCTGAAGCTGCAATGGCGACCATGTCCGGGGCACTTCTCTGCCCGCCCCTCTGCCTTCGGCGCAAGCGAGGGGGTAAAGACTGCAGTGCCTCCTATCAGCGCAGTGCCTGCAACACCTGCTCCACCATCGCCGGCACGCTGTCGGTGTCCGCGTGCAGGTGCAGTTCGGGGTTTTCCGGGGCCTCATACGGGGAGTCGATGCCGGTGAAGTTGGGGATCTGCCCGGCGCGCGCCTTGCGGTACAGGCCCTTCACATCGCGGGCCTCGGCTACTTCCAGCGGCACGTCGACGAATACCTCGATGAACTCGCCATCCTCGAAGCGTTCGCGCGCCATCTGCCGCTCGGCGCGGAACGGCGAGATGAAGCTGACCAACACCACCAGCCCGGCATCGGCCATCAGCCGCGCCACTTCGGCAACGCGGCGGATGTTCTCCACGCGGTCCTCGTCGGTGAAGCCGAGGTCGCGGTTCAGGCCATGGCGGACGTTGTCGCCGTCCAGCAGGAAGGTATGCACACCCTGCGCATGCAGGCGCTTCTCCACCTGGTTGGCGACAGTGGATTTGCCGGCACCGGACAAACCAGTGAACCACAGCACCTTCGGCTGCTGGCCCTTGATCCGCGCCCGCGCGGCCTTGTCCACGTCCAGGTGCTGCCAATGCACGTTGCCGGCACGGCGCAGGGCGAAGTCCAGGGTACCGGCGGCGACGGTGGCATTGGTCTGCCGGTCAATCAGGATGAAGCCGCCCAATGCGCGGTTCTGCGCATACGGGGCGAAGGCCACCGGCTCGTCCAGCGAAAGATTGCAGTAGCCAACCTCGTTCAACTCCAGGCGCTTGGCAGCCAGCCGCTCCTGGGTGTTCACATCCACCCGGTGCTTGATCTCGCTGATATTGGCAGCCACCGTGCGGCTGCCGATCTGCAGCCAGTACGGACGGCCCGGCAACAACGCCGCGTCGTCCATCCACAGCACATGAGCGGCGAACTGGTCGGCCACTTCCGGCGGGTCGCCGGCAGCGGCAATCACGTCACCGCGGCTGACATCGATTTCGTCCGCCAGGGTCAGGGTCACCGCCTGCCCGGTTGAGGCGACCGCCAGCGGGCCATCCGGGCCCAGCACCTGCTTGACCGTGGAACGGCGCGCCGACGGCAGCACCACCACCTCGTCGCCGACGCGCACCTGGCCGGCGGCTATGGTGCCGGCAAAGCCGCGGAAATCCTGGTTGGGCCGATTGACCCACTGCACCGGCAGGCGCAGGCCGCTGGCAGCGTCGTGCTCGCGCAGCTCGACCGTGTCCAGGTGCTCGATCAGGCTGGGGCCGCTGTACCAGGGCGTGGCCGCCGACCGCGTGGACAGGTTCTGCCCTTCCAGCGCGGACAACGGAATGGCCTGCACGTTGGCAATGCCCAGCTGTGTGGCCAGCGCCCGGTACTCGGCCACGATGCGCTCGAACACCGCCTGGTCGTAATCGACCAGATCCATCTTGTTGACCGCCAGCACCACCTGGCCGATGCCCAGCAGGGAGATGATGTAGCTGTGCCGGTGGGTCTGGGTCAGCAGGCCCTTGCGCGCATCCACCAGCACCACTGCTACATCGGCAGTCGAGGCACCGGTGGCCATGTTGCGGGTGTACTGCTCATGGCCAGGGCAGTCGGCGACGATGTACTTGCGGCGGTCGGTATCGAAATAGCGGTAGGCCACGTCGATGGTGATGCCCTGCTCGCGCTCGGCGGCCAGGCCGTCCAGCAGCAGCGCATAGTCGATGCGCTCGCCCTGGGTGCCATGGCGGCGGCTGTCAGCCTCCAGCGCGGACAGCTGGTCATCGAACAGGCGCTTGCTTTCGTACAGCAGGCGCCCGATCAGGGTGCTCTTGCCGTCGTCCACGCTGCCGCAGGTGATGAAGCGCAGCAGCGGCTTGTCTTCGTGGGTCTTCAGATAGGTGGCGATATCGGAGGTGGCAGTCACGGCGCTCATCAGAAATACCCCTCCAGCTTCTTCTTCTCCATCGATGCGGACTGGTCATGGTCGATCAGCCGCCCCTGCCGCTCGGAGCTGGTGGATACCAGCATCTCGGCGATGATCTTCTCCAGCGTGTCAGCCTCGGATTCGATCGCGCCGGTCAGCGGATAGCAGCCCAGCGTGCGGAAACGCACCTTGCGCAGCTGCGGCTGCTCGCCCGGCCGTAGCGGCAGGCGCTCGTCATCAACCATGATCAGGCTGCCGTCGCGCTCCACCACCGGTCGCTCGGCGGCCAGGTACAAGGGCACTACCGGGATCTTCTCGCGGTAGATGTAGAGCCAGATATCCAGCTCGGTCCAGTTGGACAGCGGGAACACGCGCACGCTCTCGCCTTGATGAATGCGCGCGTTGTACAGGTTCCACAACTCGGGCCGCTGGTTCTTGGGGTCCCAGCGGTGGCGGTCGTTGCGGAACGAGAACACGCGCTCCTTGGCCCGCGACTTTTCCTCGTCACGGCGCGCGCCACCAATGGCCGCATCGAACTTCCACTTGTCCAACGCCTGCTTCAGGCCCTGGGTCTTCATCACATCGGTATGCACGCTGGCGCCGTGGCTGACCGGGCCGATATCGCGGGCAATGCCATCGGGATTGATGTGTACCCGCAGCTCGGTGCCGGTTTCGGCCACGCGGCGGTCACGGAAGGCGATCATCTCGCGGAACTTCCAGCGGGTATCCACGTGCAGCAGCGGGATCGGCGGCACGCCCGGGGCAAAGGCCTTCATCAGCAGGTGCAGCAGCACCGAGCTGTCCTTGCCCACCGAGTACAGCAGCACCGGGTTGTCAAAGGCCGCGGCGACTTCACGCAGGATATGGATGCTCTCGGCTTCCAGCCGATCGAGGTGGGACAGAGTGGTATCAGTCATCAGCACAGTCGCAGAGGCCAGGCCCGATATGGGCCACACAGTACCCGGTAAGGGTCGGGATCGGATGGCAAGTGTGGGCCTGCGCTGGCACAGGACGAAATAAACCCAAGGCATGAAGCGATAACCGCTTGTCCTTTCCGCTGGCACTGCGCCGTACCTAGGATCAGTCATCCCCAAACCAAACCGGACCGGAAATGACTGCCGCCGCCACCGTGCCCCCCAGCCCCTTGCCTGAAGACCGCAGGGTCCTGCTGACACGTCTGGTGGACGGTCTGGACGGAAACAGCCTGTGGTGGCTTTCCGGTTTCGCCGCCGGGTTGGCGCAGGGAAATCCTCCCCCTTCCCTTGCCGTCATCCCCGGCGGCCAGGCCGGCAACCAGCCGGCCCAGAACCGGCTGACCGTGATCTATGGCAGCCAGACCGGCAACGCCCGCCGCGCTGCCGAACAGCTGGCCGCCGAGGCCGAGGCCGCCGGCCTGCCGGTGCGGTTGCTGCGCGCCGACGCCTATGCCACCCGCGAGCTGGCCAATGAGCGCCTGCTCTACATCGTGATCAGCACCCAAGGCGAAGGCGACCCGCCGGACGATGCCATTGGTCTGGTCGAGTTCATCGCCGGCAAGCGCGCCCCCAAGCTGCCGGAGCTGAAGTACGCCGTGCTCGGCCTGGGCGACTCCAGCTATGTGGAGTTCTGCGGCATTGCGCGCAAGCTGGACAGCCGCCTGGCCGAGTTGGGGGCCACCCGCCTGCAGGCCGTGGGCGAGGCCGACCTGGACATCGACAGCGTGGTCGATCCGTGGCGCGCGCAGGCCCTGCGCGATGCCCGCGCCAACATCAGCGAGACCGCCACCCCGACCACCAGCAATGTCACCCCGCTGCGGCATGGCACCGTCTACAGCGCCCAGCATCCGTTCAATGCCGAGCTGCTGTCGCGGCAGGTGATCAGCGGTCGCGACTTCAAGGGCCCGGCCTACGCGCAGTACGGCGTTGCCGCCAAGCATGTGCACCATCTCGAGTTGTCGCTGGAAGGCAGCAACCTGCACTACGAACCCGGCGATGCGCTGGTCATCGTGCACCGCAATCCGGCCGAACTGGTCGAGGCGGTACTGGATGTCACCGGCCTGGACGGCAGCCAGTCGGTCGAACATGACGGTCATGGCCGCCCGCTGAGCCAATGGCTGGCCGAGCACCGCGAGCTGACCCGCATCTCGCGCCCGCTGCTGGCCGCCGTGGCCGAACGCAGCGCGCACCCGGAGCTGGCCCGCCTGCTGGACCCGGCGCAGAAGAGCGAACTGGCGGCAGTCTTCGAAGACCACCAACTGGTCGACGTGCTGCGCCGCTGGCCGGCCGAATGGAGCCCCGAGGCTTTGCTCAGCACCCTGCGCCCGGCCGCGCAGCGCCTGTACTCCATCGCCTCCAGCCGCAAGCGGGTGGGCGAGGAAGTCCATCTCACCGTCGACGAGCTGCGCTATCACGCCCACGGCAGCACCCACCTGGGCGCGGCCAGCGGCTTCCTGGCGGCCCTGGAAGAAGGCGCACAGCTGCCGGTTTACGTGGAAGCCAACGAGCGCTTCCGCGTGCCGGCCGACAACAGCCGCGACATCATCATGATCGGCCCCGGCACCGGCGTCGCCCCGTTCCGTGGCTTCGTGCAGGAACGTGCCGAGACCGGCGCAGCCGGCCGCAACTGGCTGTTCTTCGGCGCACGCCACTTCAACACCGATTTCCTGTACCAGAGCGAATGGCAGGACGCCCTGCGCCGCAAGGAACTGCAGCGTCTGGACCTGGCCTTCTCGCGCGACCAGGCCGACAAGGTCTACGTGCAGCAGCGCCTGCGTACCCGCGGCCGCGATCTGTACGACTGGCTGCAGAACGGTGCACACCTGTATGTCTGCGGCGCCATCGCCATGGGCAAGGACGTGCATGCCGCGCTGCTGGATGTACTGCGCGAACACGGCGGGTTGGATGAAGACGCTGCCCGCGACTACCTGACTCGACTGCACACGGAGGGGCGCTATGGACGGGATGTGTATTGAGTGTTGTTGGCGTTGACCCTGCGCGTTGACGCAGCAGTGGCTTCGCGGCTTACGCCGCTCCTACACCCTCTGACTCCAGATAGCGAAAAGAATGAGCAACCACTCCGTTGAGAACATCAAGGCCGACAGCAACCGCCTGCGTGGCTCCCTGCTGGAAAGCCTGGCCGACCCGGTCACCGGCGCCCTGCGCGAAGACGACCAGACCCTGATCAAGTACCACGGCAGCTACCAGCAGGATGACCGCGACGTGCGCGAGGAGCGCCGCCGGCAGAAGCTAGAACCGGCCTACCAGTTCATGATCCGCACCCGCACCCCGGGCGGCGTGATCAGCCCCGAGCAGTGGCTCAAGCTGGACAGCATCGCCACCCGCTACGGCAACCATTCGCTGCGCATCACCACCCGCCAGGCCTTCCAGTTCCATGGCGTGATCAAGCGCGAGCTGAAGGCCACCATGCAGGCGATCAACGCCGCGCTGATCGACACCCTGGCCGCCTGCGGCGACGTCAACCGCAATGTGCTGGTTGCCGCCAACCCGCTGCTGTCCAGCGCGCACGCCACGCTGTACGCCGATGCCGCGCGCACCTCCGAGCACCTGCTGCCCAATACCCGCGCCTACTACGAAATCTGGCTGGACGAGGAGCGCGTGGCCGGCAGCGGTGCCGAGGACGAGCCGATCTACGGCGAGCGTTACCTGCCGCGCAAGTTCAAGATCGGCTTCGCACTGCCACCGCTCAACGACGTGGACGTGTACGCCAACGACCTGGGCTTCATCGGCGTGCTCGATGCTGCCGGCGAACTACTGGGCTATGACGTGACCCTCGGCGGCGGCATGGGCGCCACCCACGGCGATGCCGAAACCTACCCGCGCATTGCCAACAACGTCGGATTCATCCCGCGTGATGCGCTGCTGGACGTGGCGACCGCCGTGGTCACCACCCAGCGCGACCTCGGCAACCGCGAACTGCGCAAGCACGCCCGCTTCAAGTACACCATCGACGACCACGGCCTGGACACGGTGGTCGCCGAGATCGAACGCCGTGCCGGCATTGGTTTCGCCGCCCCGCGTGCGCAGCCCTTCGCCCACAACGGCGACCGCTACGGCTGGGTGGAAGGCGCCGATGGCCGCTGGCACCTGACCCTGTCCCTGCAGGCCGGCCGCATCGCCGACCTGCCCGGCGCACCGCAGCTGACCGCGCTGCGCGAGATCGCCCGCATCCACCAGGGCGAGTTCCGCATGACCGGCAACCAGAACCTGGTCATTGCCGGCGTCGCCGCCGACCAGCGCGCGCAGATCGACGCCATCGTCGAAAGCGCCGGGCTGGACCTGGGCAACCGCGCACCGACCGCGCTGGCACGCGCCGCGATGGCCTGCGTGGCGCTGCCAACCTGCGGCCTGGCGATGGCCGAAGCCGAGCGCTACCTGCCTGCGTTCAGCGCCAAGCTGCAGCCGCTGCTGGCCCAGCACGGCCTGAGCGAGGCCCCCATCCTGCTGCGCATCTCCGGCTGCCCGAATGGCTGCTCGCGGCCCTATCTGGGCGAGATCGCCCTGGTCGGCAAAGCACCGGGCCGCTACAACCTGATGCTGGGTGCCGATCACCGCGGCCAGCGCCTGAACACCCTGTACCGCGAGAACATCGCCGAGCCGGAGATCCTGGCCGCGCTGGAACCCCTGTTTGCCCGCTATGCCGGTGAACGCAATGGCGAAGAAGGCTTCGGTGATTTCCTGCACCGCGCCGGCATCGTCGCCCTGCCGCCCTACCCCACCCACCGCGAAATCCCCGTGGAACTGCACGCATGAGCGCCCTGCCCAAATCCCCCACCACCACGCCGGTTGTCCTGCCGGATGACCTGGGCCCGCTCAACGCCGAACTCGAAGCACTGAACGCGCAGCAGCGCGTGCATTGGGCACTGCAGAACGCGCCCGGCGCGCATGTGCTGTCATCGAGCTTTGGCGCGCAGTCGGCAGTCACCCTGCACCTGTTGAGCAGCCAGCGCCCGGATATCCCGGTGATCCTGGTGGATACCGGCTATCTGTTCCCGGAAACCTATCGCTTTGCCGACGAACTCAGCGAGCGGCTCAAGCTCAACCTCAAGGTCTACCGTCCGCAGGTCAGCCGCGCCTGGATGGAAGCGCGCCATGGCCGCCTGTGGGAACAGGGCGTGGTCGGCATCGAGCAATACAACAATCTACGCAAGGTCGAGCCGATGAAGCGCGCCCTGGACGAGCTGCAGGTTGGCACCTGGTTCACCGGCCTGCGCCGCAGCCAGTCGGCCAGCCGCGCCAACACGCCGGTGCTGCAGCGGCGTGGCGAGCGCTACAAGGTCAACCCGATCGCCGATTGGAGCGACCGCGACGTGTGGAAGTACCTGCAGGAACACCAACTGCCCTACCACCCGCTGTGGGAGCAGGGCTATGTATCGATCGGTGATTTCCACACCACCCGCCGCTGGGAGCCGGGCATGCGCGAGGAAGACACCCGCTTCTTCGGCCTGAAGCGCGAGTGCGGCCTGCACGAGGAGATCTGAGCGCTCGATTCGCTCTGTAGAGCCGAGCCATGCTCGGCTGGAGCTTGGCACGGAAAGCCCCACCCGCGCATGGCGCGGCCCGCAGCTGCGGCCCCCACCCGATAGCCCAACCGAGGGGAGGGTGGGGGAGGGGTGCTGTCGGCGCGGAACCCTGGCCGCAAGCGATTTTGAACGGACACGTTACGGGTAAAGCCCCTGCCGAGCATGGCTCGGCACTACGCTGCTGCCCCCTCCCTTTCGCGCAGCGAAGGGGAGGGTTGCTGTCGGCGCTGAACCTAGGCCACGAGCGTTTTTGAACGGACACGCTACGGCTAATGCCCCTGCCGAGCATGGCTCGGCACTACGGGTTCTGCTGGGCCCAGAATGCCAGCAGCTCGCGCAGTGCCGGTGATGCATCGGACTGGGCCACCTCGTCCTGCAGAAACTCGGCCTCACACTGCCAATGCTGGGTACTCAACTGCTGCAGCACGCTGCCCACGGTCTGGGTGCAGCCCATATGCCACTGACTGAAGTGCAGGCTATCCACCGGCGCGCTATACAGTTCGCGCAGATCAACATGCATATGCGAATTGCGGATGCGCTCGTAGGCGCGTGCCACGCCCTCTTCCGGACCTTCGAAGTACTGGAAGAACTGCCGTCCATCGAACAACAGCACACCCGTAACACCTGCCAGTTGGTTGTGCGCTCGCGCATCGACCAGCAGATGATCCAGATCGGTGGTTCCCAAGCCGGCTACCGCCGTGCTCACGTAGGCGACTGCACGCAGACTCATACCACTCCTTGCCAAGCATTACCGGTCCCCAGCATGCCATGCCGCCGCTACCCGTGCGCAGGCAGCGGCGGCAACCGCGGCATCAGTAACGGTAATCCAGCTTCAACCAGACGTTACGCCCCGGCTCGTTGATCCGCACCGGATCGGCCGGAAAACCGAAATCGGCACTGCCCGCCAGGTTCAGATGCTCGGCATAGGCGCGGTCGAACACGTTGTCCACGCCCACGCTGGCGCGCAGCGCATCGGTGAAGCGATAGGCCGCATTCAGCGACAAGGTGGCGAAGCCTGCGGTCGGACCCAGGTCACGTGCAACCACGTTACCCTCATCCTCGGCTACCCGATGCTGGTGACTGGCAGCGCGCAACAGCGCACCCGCCGACCAGCGCTGATGCTCGTAGCTGGCACTGAGGCGGGCTTCCAGCGGTGGAATCTGTGGCAGTGGCCGGCCCTCGCTGCGGTTCTCACCCCAGGCATAGGCCAGGGTGCCACCCAGCTTCCAGGCCTGGGCCAAACGCCATTCCAAGCCCGCCTCGGCACCGGCAATACGCGCACCCACATTGTCGGCCTGGGTGGTGCTGCCCATCATGCCGCCACTGCGATAGCGGAACAGGATGTAGTCCTGCAGCCGCCCCGCATATGCCGATACCCAGCCATCCACATGCTGGCTGCGGAACTGCAGGCCCAGATCCAGCTGCGTGGTCTGTTCCGGCTTCACCGCGGAGAACGCATTGATGCTGCCGGCCGGCCCTGCATTGGCCGAGAACAGCTCCCAGTAATCCGGCATGCGCTCGCTGTGGCCGATACCTGCGTACCAGGTCCAGGCCTGCCCGTGGTCGCGCTCATAACGCAGGAAACCGCTGCCCAGATCCTGCTGCCGCTGCTGCCCGGCGGTCGGGTTGGGCATGTTCATCATGCCGGTGGTCGCACGCCGATCCTTCACCTGCGCGCGGTCCAGGCGCAGCCCACTGATCCAGCGCTGTGCGGTGCCTTCGCCCAGGGTCAGCTCGGTGAACACGCCCAGGTTGCTGAAGTCGGCATCGCGCTTCCACGGCGATTGCTGCCAGGTGTTGCGGCCCATGCCATTGCGACTGCGATGGCGGCTGTCCTGCGCATCCACGCCAGCGACGATGGCCACGTCCTGCCAGCGCCACTCGCTGCTGACGCGGCCGCCGGTGGTACGACGCTCCACGTTCGAGGCCATCGGCATCGGCATGCTGCTGGCCGGGTTGGGCGTGCGCAGCGTGTAGTTGTCCATCAGGTGATCGGCGTTGTTGTAGTACAGATTGGCCTGCAGCTTGTCCCATGCACCGGGCAGGTTGCCGCGTTCAAAACGCAGCCCATAGCTGTCGCGCTTGAACGCGGCACCGTCCATGCCACGGCCGGCGTAACGGGCGATCGCGTCGCCGGTGCCGGCACTGAGTTCCAGCACGGTATCGGCATCCGGCGTCCAACCAATGGCGGCATCGGCATTCCATTTGCGCCAGCGCGAGGGCACCACGTCGCCATTGCCGTCCTTGTAGTCATCGGCTTCCGAGCGGTTGCCATTGACCCGGACATAGCCGGGCTGGCTGCCGAAGCTGGCATCCAGCACCTGGTCATTGCGGTTGTTGGAGCCGGCCAATGCACTGGCGTTGAGCCGCATGCCCGGCGCATCGAAACGCGGGGTGTCGCGCTCGAAACGCACGGTGCCGGCCGAGGCACCCGCGCCCCAGCGCACGCTTTGCGGGCCCTTGATCACCGTCAGGCGATCGAAGGTCTCCGGCGCGATATAGGACAGCGGATTGTCCATCCGCGACGGGCAGGCGCCGATCAGCGTGCCATCGTTGCTGAGGATGTTCAGGCGCGAGCCGCCCATGCCACGCAGCACCGGATCGCCATTGGTGCCGCCGTTGCGGATGGCGGAAAAGCCCGGCACGGTCTTGAGGTAGTCGGCGCCATCACTGGCCGGCACCGGTTGCCGCGGCAGCCGCGGGTCGGTCACCCATTGCAGCGGCGATGAAGGAGCGGCGGCGGTGACCACCAAGGTATCGAGGGTTCGGGTCGGATCATGCTCGGCGGCGCCTGCGAGATCAGCAAACAGCACCATGCAGACACAGACGGACAGGCACGCGGGAGTACCCGGCGTGCGGGAAAGGAATTTCATTTGGTTCTCCAATACGACACAGCCACGTACTACCCATCGGCAGCGCGCGGCAAACAGGAAAGGTGGCGTTATCTGGAGAGTGCCGGCGGACCGCGGGGCGGATGCGCAGGCCAGCGCAGGCTGGCGGCGCGGAGCGTCCTGCGGGGAGATTGGGGCACAAGCCGATACAGCAACGGCGCCAGTATCAGGATTACCGCAAGCCATGGCAGCAGGCGCGAGGCCATGGTGCAGTAGTCGCAGGCTTCGCCGTGGGCCGCGTGTGGATCGACGGGTGCCGGTATCGGCTTTTTCGGTTCTGCTGCCGCTCGTGCGGGCGCCTCATGCGACATGGGGGCCATGCCGTGATGCCCCGCGTGCGGGTCGACAGGCATCGGCATCACGACGTCATGCGCCGCATGATGCATGGCCGCCATCGGCAGCTGCTGCGATTGCAGCCAGCGGCTGACCACCGGCGCCACCGCCATCAACAAGGCAGCGGCAAATGCCAGCAGGAGCACAAAGGATTGGAAACGAACCGAGCGCATGACCCACGCATTTTATCGACCCGGCAAATACCGGAGTTGCCGCGCAAGGTGCGACCGTTTGCCGCACATCGCATTCACAGGCGTGACCGTAGTGCCGAGCCATGCTCGGCAGGGGTTTTCCCGGCAATGCATCACCCACGCAGCTTTTGTAGGAGCGGCGTAAGCCGCGAAGCTGACTTCAATGAAATCGCCACATCATCTGCAACCCGTCTGACCACCAGCTTCACGGCTTACGCCGCTCCTGCAAGACTGGTCACGCTCCACGGGTAAAGCCTCAACGGAGTCTGGCCGACTGCAGG
The DNA here is from genome assembly GCF_056759975.1 of Stenotrophomonas sp. STEN031. Taxonomy (NCBI): domain Bacteria; kingdom Pseudomonadati; phylum Pseudomonadota; class Gammaproteobacteria; order Lysobacterales; family Lysobacteraceae; genus Stenotrophomonas; species Stenotrophomonas sp. STEN031. The sequence continues at coordinate 56,671 of NZ_JBRREA010000023.1, read as the reverse complement.
CCTTCAGCGAAATCGCGCACAGCCCGCGCCGCCGCCGAAGGACATGCCTGCAGAAGGAGATGGGGCCCCCCAATATCCCTGACCGTCGCATGCTTGATCGCCGACAGAATGAGTTCAGCGGCGCCAGGCATGATCAAGCGATCACCTGTTGCCCGCAGATACAGCACAGGCAGGGTGACGCGTTCCAGCAATGTCGATACATCCGCCTGCATTGCCAGCGCCGCACGTTGCCGCAACACAGCTGGATGCACTTCAAGCAGGGCCCGTTCGAGCGCAACATTCAATGCCGGGGTTGCCCAGCGGCCCAGCAACCACCAGGACAGCAAGGTCGGCGGCAACGCGCGAACCGGCGCAAAACGCGTCAGCGGTGCCAACGGCGATACCAATGGCAGCGGCGTACGCGCGAAGGTTGTGGACAGCACCAGGCCAACAAGATTGGCCGGTGGGTCAGCTGCGATCGACAACGCGATCGGGCCGGAAAAGGATTCGCCCAGCAGCACGAAAGGAACATCGCCGGGCAACGCAGCCCTGGCCAGCAGTTCCAGCGCCGCATAGTCCAACGCCTTGTGCGGCGGGTAATGCAGCACGGTCACCGGCCCGAACACGTCACCCAGGCAGGCGACAAACCGCGCATGCAGTGTCGCCGTGCCATCAAGGCCGGGCAGGATCACCAACGCGGTCATCCCACCCATCCAATCTAGACCGTGATCGTCTGCGTCAACGATTCCCAGGTTGGCGGCACCGGCCAATCGGCCTGCTGGTTGCCATCCAGCACGCGGCGCAGATCACGTTTGTCGATCTGCGGTGCCAGCACATGCACCAGCTCCAGGGCGTAATCGCGCAATACGCGATCACGCGGCAGTACCGCCCAGGCGATGCATTCGGGGATCGATGCCGGCGCCGGCCAGGCACGCAGGTCGGTGTCGTTGGCGCTTACCGCCATTTCCGCCAGCAGGCCCACGCCCAGCCCGGTGCGCACATAGGTCTTGATCAGGTCCGCGTCGAGTGCGGTCAAGGTCAGGTCCGGTTCCAGGTCCAGCGCGGCAAACGCACGCCGCAACGAAGAACTGGTTCGCGTGGAGGATTCATAGCTGATCAGCGGATGACTGGCCAACGCGGCCATGTCGGGCGCTGCCCCGGCACGGTCCAGCGGATGCCCCTTGGGCACCAGTACCAAGCGGCGCCAGCGGTACAACGGCACGGCGATACCGGTGCTCGGTTCACCACCTGCAGTACTGATGATGGCGATATCCGCATCACCCTGGCTGAGCAGATCCAGCGCATCACTTTCCGCAGCCTGTTGCAGGTGCACGCTCACTTGCGGATACGCCAGCTTGATGCGCGCCACCGCCGGCGGCAGTACGAAGCGCGCCTGCGTGTGGGTGGTGGTCAGGATCAGCTGGCCATGGCTTTCGCGGCGCTGGTTGGCAGCATAGGTACGAATGTTGTTGGCTTCGGCCAACACACTGCGGGCACGATTGATTACTTCTTCGCCTGCAGGCGTTACCGATTCAAGACTTCTTCCCTTTCTGACGAACAACAGAAAACCCAACTCGTCTTCAAGCTGTTTGAGCTGTTTCGACAACCCCGGCTGGGTGGCATGCACCCGTGTCGCGGCGAGCGTGATGTTCAGCTCGGCATCGGCAATAGCAACGAGGTAACGCAGTTGGGTAAGTGTCATCGCAGTGTTGGAAAGAGATCTTCAGTAAGGAACTGTGAAGAATGTAGGCCAAAACGCTCGCGATACTTATAACCTAAAGTTATCTGAGGTGGGCCGCTTTTCATTTCCGGCCCTGCAGGGCCGGCGCTACGGTCACGGTCCCTACTCCTACTACCTCCGTCACCGCCTTGGACAGCCCCTTGTTCCCCCTGTTTGCCGACCTCAAGGGTCGGGCCGTACTGGTCGTTGGCGGGGGTGCGGTGGCCGAGCGTAAAACCGAGGCCCTGCTGCGCGCGGGCGCCCTGCCCCGACTCGGTGCCCCGGCCTTGAGCCCGGTACTGCAGCAGTTGGCCGATGCCGGGCGCATCCAGTGGTTGAACGGCGATTTCGAACCTGCATGGCTTGATCAGGCCATCTGGCTGGTGATCGCTGCCACCAACAACATCCACATCAACCGCGCCGTCGCCGAAGCTGCCGAGGCACGCCGGTTGTTCGTCAACGTGGTCGATGACGCGGCCCTGTCCGGCTTCCATGTACCGGCCGTGGTCGAACGCGGGCCGCTGCAGATCGCCATCTCCAGTGGCGGTGGCGCGCCGATGGTGGCGCGTCATGTGCGCCGCCAGATCGAGGAACTGTTTGACCAGGCCTGGGGACAGTTGGCACAGCTGGTCAGCCGCAAGCGCGGGCTGATACGCGAGCGCTTCCCCGAGCTGGCCGCGCGCCGCCGTTTCTTCGACAGGCTGATCGAAGGCCCGTTGCTTGGCCTGCTGCGCGCACGCCAATCCATCGCTGCCGAAACCCAGCTGCTGCTGGACATGGGCGCCGAAGCCCCGGTCCATGCCGGCTCGGTGGTACTGGTGGGAGCCGGTTCTGGCGACCCCGGCCTGCTTACCCTGAACGCCCTGCGCGCACTCAACCAGGCCGATGTGATCCTGCACGATCGCCTGGTCAGCGCCGAGGTATTGCAGTTGGCCCGCCGCGATGCCGACTTCATCGAGGTCGGCAAATCCGCACAGGGTCACAGCACCGCGCAGGAGCATATCCATGCGTTGATGCTGGAACACGCCCGCGCCGGCAAGCGCGTGGTACGGCTCAAGGGCGGCGATGCCTTCGTGTTCGGCCGCGGCGGGGAGGAGCTGCAGTTCCTGCGCGCCCATGGCATCGCCTTTGAGGTCGTTCCAGGAATCACCGCAGCGCTGGCCTGCGCCGCCTATGCCGGTATTCCGCTGACCCACCGTGACCATGCCCAGCAACTGCGGCTGGTGACGGCCCACTGCAAGGATTCGCTGGATACGCTGGACTGGCCCGCGCTGGCACAGCCGCGGCAGACCCTGGTGTTCTATATGGGGGTCGCCGCGCTGGCACAGATCCGCAGCCACCTGCTCGGCGCCGGGCTGGCGGCCAGCACCCCATTCGCCCTGATCGAAAACGGCTCGCGCGCCAACCAGCGCGTGGTCAGCGGGCAGCTGCGCCAGCTCCCCGATGCAGCCACCCAGCACCAAGTGCAATCACCGGCGTTGCTGATCCTGGGTGACGTAGCCGCGCTGGCCGACGAACTGCACTGGTTCGGCGCTGCGCCACTGCACGCAACGCCTACTGTTTCCTCACTTTCCGCAAAGACGGCGCAGCCCACACTGGCCGACGCCGCCTGACCACCTCCCCGGAGATTTCAATGGCCCTGTACAACAGCATCCTGGACACCATCGGCAATACCCCGGTGGTCAAGCTCAACCGCCTGGCCCCGGCCGGCGTGGACATCTACGTCAAGGTCGAGTCGTTCAACCCTGGTGGTTCGGTCAAGGACCGCCTGGCGCTTGCCATCATCCTCGACGCCGAAAAGAAGGGCCTGCTCAAGCCCGGCGACACCATTGTCGAGGCCACTTCCGGCAATACCGGCGTGGCGCTGGCGATGGTGGCTGCTGCACGCGGCTACAAGTTCGTCGCCACGATGGTGGAAACCTTCTCCATCGAACGCCGCAAACTGATGCGCGCCTATGGTGCCAAGGTGATCCTGACCCCGGCCGCAGAACGCGGCTCCGGCATGGTGCGCAAGGCCAAGGAGCTGGCGCAGCAGCACGGCTGGTTCCTGGCCAGCCAGTTTGCCAACCCGGCCAACCCCGCCTATCACCGCCAGACCACCGCCGCCGAAATCCTGCGCGACTTCGCCGGCAAGCGGCTGGACTACTTCGTCAGCGGCTGGGGCACCGGCGGCACCCTCACCGGCGTCGGCGAGGTGCTCAAGCTGGCCCGCCCGGACACCCGCATCATCGCCACCGAACCGGCCGGTGCCGCCCTGCTGGCGGGCAAGGAATTCAGCCCGCACAAGATCCAGGGCTGGACCCCGGACTTCGTGCCAGAAGTACTCAACCGCGAGGTCTACGACCAGCTGCTGTCGGTCCAGGACGAACGCGCGATTGAAACCTCGCGCCGGCTGGCCGCCGAGGAGGGTATCTTCGTCGGCATCTCCGCCGGCGCCACCGTCGCCAGCGCGCTGGATGTGGCCGCCAAGGCCGAGGCCGGCGCGGTGATCCTGGCGATGCTGCCGGATACCGGCGAGCGCTACTTCTCCACCCCGTTGTTCGCCGATATCAACGAGGGATCGGACGACGACTGGCTGGCCGGCCTGCCGTAACCGCGGTTACTTAACCCGTCAGCAACGCGAAGGCCGCCTATGCGGCCTTCGTGCTTTTCTGTGTCCGCGAATCGCGCCGGATGAGACGGCAAGAGCGCAGACTGCAGCTGTGTCCGGCGCGGCGGTAGCCATCACATTTTTCTCATACATCGCAATGGAAGATCACGGCCATGAACATTGAAGTCTGGCAGGGCGACATTACCGAACTGGCGGTTGACGTCATCGTCAACGCAGCCAATGAAACCCTGCTTGGCGGCGGCGGCGTGGACGGTGCAATCCATCGGGCCGCAGGCCCCGGCCTGCTGCGCGAATGCGAGCAGCTACCCGAGCTGCGTGCAGGCGTGCGCTGCCCCACGGGGGAGGTGCGTGCAACGGCCGGGTACAACCTGCCTGCCCGGCACGTATTCCATACCGTCGGCCCGGTGTGGCGCGATGGCCGCCATGATGAAGCGGCGTTATTGGCCAACTGCTATTGGCAATCGCTGCGACTGGCCGAGCAGATGGGGCTGGAATCGATCGCGTTCCCGGCAATCAGTTGCGGTGTGTACGGCTACCCGCTGCACCAGGCGGCGGTCATTGCCGCCACCGAGACCATGACCTGGCAAAAGAGCCACACGCGGCCTTCGCGGATCGTGCTGGTGGCCTACAACGCAGCGGCGTTCAAGATCTATCAGCAGGCCTTGGCCAGTGCTGCGCCGACGCAGGAGCAGGCGGGCTCTGTACTGGCGTCGTTTGCGGGTGGGTTTGCGCCTGCGCATTGAGGTTTTGGCTGCTCAACGGCCAAGCAAAAGCAAAAACTACCCCTCCCCAGCCCTCCCCTTCGCCTGCGGCAAAGGGAGGGGGCAAAAGCGGCTACCTGCGATCTGCCCGACCTGCACAAACGGCCCCCCCCCTTTGCCGCCGGCGAAGGGGAGGGCTGGGGAGGGGTAGCTCTTGGCAGCGGGCCCATCACCCCAACTCACCACCCACCCCATAAACCCAGGCATCGAAGAACCCCTGCAGTGAGCGCCCGGCAGCACGCTCCATCGCCTGCTGGAAATCCGCCGTCACCACCGAGCGCCCATCATTGGCCTGCGTGTATTCGCGCAGTCCGCGCCAGAACAGCTCCTCGCCCAATTCCATGCGCAAACGGTGCAGCACATACGCACCCTTCCTGTAGACCACCGCACGATCATCGGCGCTGGGTTTGTTCCAATCCGGATACACCAACGGCCGATCAGCGCCCTTCTCACGCAGCGCCAACACCCGTTGCTCCCAGCCCTGCACCATCGCCTGATAGGCGGCTTCGCCCTGCGCCTGCTGTAACCACGCAGCCGTCATGAAGTTGGCGAAACCTTCGTTGAGCCAGAAATGCTCCCAGCTCGCACAGGTCACGCGTACGCCCCACCATTGATGCGCGGCTTCGTGGGCCATCAAGCCGGTCTGGGTGGGATCATCCAGCACGCTTTTGCCATAGGCCTCCGACATCACCGACAGACCAGCCATTTCCTGGCCGATGGTGTTGGCGACCAGCGCCTGCCGATAGTCGCCTTCATAGGCCAGGCCCGCGCGTGCAGCGAAGAAGTCGAGCATGTCGTTGGTGGCGGCGAACAGCTGCTGCAGTTCGGCCTCGGAACGGTCCTTCGAATAGAACTGCAGGCGCCCCTGCTGTGCGTGCTGGTAGGGGCCGGCAACAAAGCCATAGACAAACGCGGGCGTTGGTTTGCGCAGCTGCCAACGGTGTTCGATGCGACCATCACCAAGCAGGCGCGATGGCAGCTCATCGCCAACCGCCGTCGCATGCAGGTTGCGAGGAAGCCGTAGTGCCAACTGCAACGTAGCGCGCTCATCCGGCGCGTCCACCGACGGCATCCATTGGCTGGTGGAGAATATCGTGTAGACCTCGTTGCGCTCGGCGGCGAACTCCAGGCCAAAACGCGGTTTTCCGCGGAAATGCACACGTACGCTGCCTTGCTGGCCCGCGGTCAACGTCGCTGCAAGGCTGATGGTCAGCGTTCCATCGGCCTGCTGGAAGCTGAGCGGCTTGTCATTCTGTGTGACCAAATCGACGATCAGCCCACCACTGTCCAGGACCAACTGATGCAGTGGGGCGGTGGCGTCGAAGCGCACCAGGGTTTCACCCTGCAGCTGACCGGCTGCGATATCCAGATCCAGGCTGGTTGTATAGTGCTGGATATCGAAATCACGTGGCTCCGCAGCGAAGGCGGATGCGGTCAGGGCCGATGCCAACAATCCCAGCGCGATTCTGCGGTGCATCGGATCATCCCTGAGGAAAAAACCGATTGTAGGGCTGTACTGAGGGAATTGTGGGAGCGGCATAAGCGGCGAAGCTGGCAAGGCAACAGCCGCCAAGATGTTTGCAATTGCGGCCATCGCGGCAGTTTGTTATGCATCAGCTTCGCGGCTTATGCCGCTCCCACAAAAAAACAAAAACAGAGCAAAACAAAACGCCGGCTTCTGGCCGGCGTTCTGTTCAACTCACGCAGCTTGGCTTATCAGCCTTCCCACTTGCCCTGTGCAGCCAGGCCGTTTTCCTTGGCACGCTCGAACACGGTCTTCTGTGCGGCAGCGTAGTTGCCCTTCATGTCCTTTGCCCACAGCTTCAGTGCAGCCTGCTGCATGGCGCGGCCGTAGGAGAAGCTCAGCGGCCACGGCAAGGTGCCGACCTGGTTCATGGCATTGAGGTGAGCGGTGGACTGCTCGTCGCTCTGGCCACCGGACAGGAACACCACGCCCGGCAGGATCGCCGGCACGGTCGACTTCAGGCACATCACGGTGGACTCGGCCACTTCCTCGACATCCACCTGCTCGTCGCAGGTCTTGCCCGGGATGACCATCGAGGCCTTCAGGATGGTGCCTTCCAGCACCACGTTTTGCTGGTACAGGGCGTCGAACAGCGAACGCAGGGTGGCTTCGGTGACTTCGTAGCAGGTCTCGATGTCGTGGTCGCCGTCCATGATCACTTCCGGCTCGACCATCGGCACCAGGCCGCATTCCTGGCACAGCGCCGCATAGCGGGCCAGCGCATGGGCGTTGGACTCGATGCAGGTGCCCGACGGCATGCTTTCACCGATATTGATCACCGCACGCCACTTGGCAAAACGCGCGCCCAGCTTGTAGTACTCCTGCAGGCGCTCGCGCAGGCCGTCCAGGCCTTCGGTCACCAGCTCACCGGGGCAGCCGGCCAGCGGGTGCGCACCCTTGTCGACCTTGATGCCCGGGATCATGCCGTTGTCGGCCATGTACTTGGCGAACGGCACGCCGTCCTTGGTCGACTGGCGGATGGTTTCGTCGTACAGGATGGCGCCGGAGATGTGCTCGTTGAGCTTCGGCGTGGTCAGCAGCAGTTCGCGGTAGGCACGACGGTTTTCTTCCGTGTTCTCGATGCCGACGCTTGCGAAGCGCTTGGCAATCGTACCGGTGGATTCGTCAATGGCGATGATGCCCTTGCCCGGGGCAACCATGGCCTGGGCGGTTTCAGCCAGCAGTTCGATGCTCATGAGGTTCCTGTGACAGCGTGCGGGAAAACCCGGATTATAGCCCGGCACGCTCACCGGCTGGCTGCCCGCAAGGTCTGGAACCGGTTTCAGCTTGTCATGTCAGGACAAAACCTGTCCGCTCCGATCAACTTGTGACCGGAGCGGTGGCGTGTTGCTGGCCTCGCTTACAGGTCGCCCAGACCGCTGGCGCGGCCGTCGTTACCCACTTCCAGCAGGCGCAAGGTGTTGGTGGCGCCATGGGTTTCCATGTGCTCGCCACTGGTGAACACCACGCGATCACCCGCCTGCAGCAGGTTGGACTCGACCAGCAGGCGGATGCTGCCGCGCGCGGCTTCGCGCGGGGTGAAGCCACGGCTGTCGAAGTTGATCGGGAACACGTCACGCATCAACGCCATCTGCCGGCGCGCACCGTCATGGCGGGTAACCGCGTAGATCGGCGACTTGGCGCGGAAGCGCGACAGGTAACGCGCGGTACCACCGGATTCGGTCATCGCCACGATGGCGCGCACGCCCACGTGCTGGGACAGGAACATGGTGGCCATGGCGATCGCCTGGTCGGCGCGTTCCAGGTTGCGCGGCGAGGCATTGAAGTCGGTCTCGGTCTGGAACTGGCGCTCTGCACCCAGGCAGATGCGGGCCATCGCCTCGACCGCCTTGACCGGGTAGGCACCGGCCGCGGTTTCGGCCGACAGCATCACCGCGTCGGTGCCGTCGATGACCGAGTTGGCCACGTCCAGCACTTCGGCGCGGGTCGGGATCGGGCTTTCGACCATCGACTGCAGCATCTGCGTGGCAGTGATGACCACCTTGTTCTGCGCCAGCGAGGCCTTGATGATCTTCTTCTGCAGGCCCGGCAGCTCGGCGTCGCCGATCTCCACGCCCAGGTCACCGCGCGCCACCATCACCACATCGCTGGCGTCGACGATCTCTTCCAGGTTCTCGATGGCTTCGGTGCGCTCGATCTTGGACACCAGCGCCGCGTCGCAGCCGTGCTGCTGGGCGATGGCACGGGCATCGTTCATGTCCTGCGCGTTGCGGCAGAACGAGACGGCGATGAAGTCCACGCCGATCTTGGCAACGATGCCGATCAGTTCCTTGTCGCGCTCGGTGAGTGCGCCCAGCGACAGACCACCGCCCTGCTTGTTCAGGCCCTTGCGGTCGGACAGCACGCCGTCGTTGAGCACGGTGTTGATGATGCGCTCGCCCTGCACTTCCACCACCTGCAGCTGCATCAGGCCGTCGTCGAGCAACAGCACGTCACCCGGGCCCACGTCCTGCGGCAGGCCGAGGTAGCTCACGCCCACCTGGCTGGCGTCGCCGGCCGGCGCATTGGCGCTGGCGATCAGATCAAAGCGGTCACCGGCCTTGAGCATGACCTTGCCTTCGGCAAAGCGCTCGATGCGGATCTTCGGGCCCGGCAGGTCGGCCAGGATGCCCACTTCCACGCCCACGCGCTGGGCAGCGGCACGCACATCGGCAGCACGCTTGGCCTGACCGGACGGATCACCGTGGGAGAAGTTCAGGCGCACCACGTTGACGCCGGCGCGGAACAGATCGTCCAGCACACCCGGCGCGTCAGTTGCCGGCCCGAGGGTGGCGAGGATCTTGGTGCGGCGCTGACGTTCAATCATTGTGCGTGGTCTCCCTGGTAGACCGCCGAAAGTAGCACATCCATTGCATGACAACGATGTCGCATACGATTTCATACGACACTTTCTGCACTGTCCCAAAGACAGGCCAGACAGGCTGTCTGGACATACCGTACGGTATGACAACGCGAGACCTATCACTGGCTTGCATAGGTCAATAAGCGCTGGGCATAGCTCAGCACGTGAAGGTTGCTGTTGCGTGTTGGCCCGAGGGCAAGTCGTGCTGCTTTGCAGCAGAAAACATTGGCAGCAGAGACATGCCGAGGACATCGGATGACAAGCGGGCGCGCGACTGCTGCGAAAGGGGCTTCCCCCTGAAACCTCCCAGATCGTCATTCCCGCGCAGGCGGGAATCGCTCTTGGCTCTTGGCTCTTGGCTCTTGGCTCTTGGCTCTTGGCTCTTGGCTCTTGGCTCTTGGCTCTTGGCTCTCGCCACACACAACAACATCCAAAGCAAAGTCAAAAGCCAAGAGCGATTCCCGCCTGCGCGGGAATGACGGATCAATTTTTCTGTGCAGTGAAAGCATGGAGGCTCCGGTTACCAAAGCCTCAAAACACCCGCCCCAACAATCAACCGCGCAATACCGCTGCCAACTCATCGGGCGTAGCCACCACCGCTCCAGCCCCGGCAGCCTGCAATTCCTCACGACCACCAAAGCCCCACAGCACACCCACATTGCGCATGCCGTGGTGACGCGCACCTTCGATATCCATGCGCCGGTCGCCGATCATCCAGCACGCTGCCGGCTGCAGTTGCAGGCGCTGCAGGGCCTCGGCGATCAGTTCCGGTTTGTGGCTGCGCGAGCCGTCCGGAGTGGCGCCGATGATGTCCTCGAAACAGCTGCCGAACGGCAGGTGCTCGACGATGCGGCGGGCATGCGGCTCATTCTTGGCGGTGACCACCGCCAGCCGATGGCCGGCCGCATGCAGGCCCTGCACGACCTCGCCGATACCGGCGTAGATCGCATGCTCCTGCCAGCCCAGCACGTCAAAGCGCTCGCGGTACAGCTCAACGGCCCGCTCCACCCGTTCGGCGTCGCCGAATACCGGGGTGAAGCTGGTACGCAGCGCAGGGCCGATCCACTTGCGCAGTTCGGCGTCAGCCGGCACCGGCTGGTCCATCTTCTCCAGCGCATAGGCCACGCAGCGGGTGATGCCGACGGCCGAATCAATCAGCGTGCCGTCGAGATCGAAGAAGAACACATCGCGGCTCACGCGCCGCGGGCCTCCAGCGCTGCCACCGCCGGCAAGGTCTTGCCCTCCAGGAACTCCAGGAACGCGCCACCACCGGTGGAGATATAGCTCACTTCCTTGGCGATGCCGTACTTGTCCACAGCTGCCAGGGTGTCACCACCGCCGGCAATCGAGAACGCCTTGGAGCTGGCGATGGCCTTGGCCAGCGCTTCAGTACCCTTGCCGAAGGCGTCGAACTCGAACACGCCAACCGGGCCGTTCCAGACCACGGTGCCGGCCTTGGCGATCAGCTCGGCGTACTGTGCGGCGGTCTGCGGGCCGATATCCAGGATCATGTCGTCGGCACCCACGGCGTCCACGGCCTTGATCGTGGCCGGGGCGTCAGCGGCAAATGCCGGCGCCACCACCACGTCGGTCGGCAGCGGGATTTCGGCGCCGCGGGCCTTGGCATCGGCATCGATCTTGCGCGCGGTGTCGAGCAGATCGTTCTCGACCAGCGACTTGCCCACGCCATGGCCTTCGGCCGCGATGAAGGTGTTGGCGATGCCGCCACCGACGATCAGCTGATCCACCTTGCCGACCAGGCTGGACAGCAGCTCCAGCTTGGTCGAGACCTTGGAGCCGGCCACGATCGCCAGCAACGGGCGCGCCGGCTTGGCCAGCGCCTTGTCCAGCGCGTCCAGCTCGGCCATCAGCAGCGGACCGCCGGCCGCGACCGGGGCGAAACGGATCACGCCATGGGTCGAGGCCTGGGCGCGGTGGGCGGTACCAAAGGCATCCATCACGAACACATCGCACAGCGCGGCGTACTTCTGCGACAGCGCCTCATCGTCCTTGCCCTCGCCCACGTTCATGCGGCAGTTTTCCAGCAGCACGATCTGGCCCGGGGCCACGTCCACGCCGTCCACCCAGTCCTTGACCAGCGGCACGTCCACGCCCAGCAGCTCGGACAGGCGCTTGGCCACCGGCGCCAGCGAATCGGCTTCACTCCACACGCCTTCCTTGGGACGGCCCAGGTGCGAGGTCACCAGTACAGCGGCGCCCTTCTCCAGTGCCAGCTTCAGGGTCGGCAGCGAGGCGGTGATGCGCTGCTCGGAGGTGATCCGGCCGTTCTCGTCGATCGGCACGTTCAGATCCTGGCGGATCAGTACGCGCTTGCCGGAAAGGTCGAGGTCGGTCATGCGAACGATGGACATGGCAGGATCAGCTCCGCAGAGTGTGGGGAAACCGCAATTCTCGCCCGCCCTGCCTGCAGGGGCAAACCCAAGGTGCACCGGATGTCGCCACGCCTGCCGCAACCCGAGCTGTCCAGCCCCCGCCTGCGCCTGCGCGAGGTCCGGGATGGCGACACTGCAGCGCTGTTCGCCATCCATAGCGATGCCCGGGTGATGCGCTACTGGAGCTACCCGGCCTGGACCGAACTGGCACAGGCCGAGCAGAAGATCGCCGACATCCAACGCCAGCGCCGAGAGGAGGACATCCTGATATGGGCGATCGCGGATGCCACCAGTGATCTTTTGATCGGCAGTAGCGCGGTGTTCTACCTGAACCTGGAACAAGGCCGCGCCGAGATCGGCTACAGCCTGCATCCCGACTGGCAGGGCCGCGGCCTGGCCAGCGAAGCGCTGCAACTCGTGTTGGGCTACGCGTTCGACAACTTGGGGCTACGCCGCATCGAGGCCGACATCGACCCACGCAACCTGCCCTCCTGTCGCCTCGTCGAAAGACTCGGTTTCGTCCGCGAAGGCCTGCTCCGCGAACGCTGGCACGTAAACGGCGAAATCTGCGACAGCGCCATCTACGGCCTGCTGAGCAAGGATTTCCGGCTATAGAGCCGTGTCGCCTGCCCGTAAACTTGATCCAGGCATTCTTAGAGGCCTCCGGGCAAACTAGCCCCAAGGAAACCACTGATGCGCAAGAGCAAATTCACCGAGAGTCAACCGTTGCGACGTTGAAACAGGTTGAGGCTGGAAGGCAGGTCAAGGATGTCTGCCGTGAGCTTGGCAGTTCCGATGCGACTTACTACGTCTGGAAGTCCAAGCACGGCGGTATGGAAGCTTCGGACGTGCAGCGGTTGCGGGACGTTGGAGCCGAACACGCAAAGCTCAAGCGGATGTACGCCGAACTGGCGATGGAAAATCATGCGTTGAAGGATCCGATTGCAAAAAATGTATGGTCCGCCCCCGGTCTGCAAGGACCGTAGCTGAATGACCCGAACCGTTTGCACAAATGTATCCGGCCTCTTGCAAGTCGGCAGCTTTTGGCCACCAGGCCATGATGAGGTTCGCACGCGCCGTTTCCATCAAGCTTTCTCGGGCTGATAGCCCGCTTTTTTCGTCGGATTTACGGCACGTCGATCGACGGTGGTGTCATCTCCCTACGGGCATCGCAAACGCAGTGAAGGTAAATTGGGAAATTAGGGTGGGGTTTGTCAGGCAGCGAATCGAGGGTCCTGTCGTTGATAGGTGGCTCCGGGTTTGGTCAGAACAACCCAGGCCATTCGCGCAATCTTGTTAGCGAGTGCGACCGTGAGTTTGTTGACGTGGACCCGCCCAGCCAAGGCGTCGAGCCAAGTGCCCCACCGATGGCGGCTACGGTCGGTATGCATAACGCAAGAACGTGCGCCATGAATCAACAGTCGCCGGATATACGCATTGCCTCGCTTGCTGATGCCGAGCAATTTGGATTTCCCACCAGTGGAATATTGAGCGGGGACCAGCCCGAGCCATGCGGATAGATCTCGTCCTCGCTTGAATTGATGCGCATCACCAGTAGCGGCTAGAAGCGCGGTTGCCGCCAAAGGACCGAAGCCCGGTATCGTCATCAGCCTTCGCGCAGTGTCATCCCTATCGGCGAACGCTTCAATCTCCTGATTGAACTGTTCGATGTGATCTTCTAGCTCCGACAGAAGGGTGCGCAAACACGCCAGCAATTGTCTGAATGCTGGAGTTAAGTCGTTCTCGGCATCTCCAAGTGCATCGGCCAAGTCCAACTTGAAAGCACCAATGCCGGTGCGACAAGCGATACCGTATTCAAGCAGGAAGCCGCGCATCTGATTTACCAGAGCGGTACGCTGAGAGACTAGCCCGTCACGCGCACGGTGAAGTGCCTGTAGATCGACCTGGTCGGGGCGCTTCATCGCGACAAAACGCATGCTGGGCCGCGAAGCTGCCTCCGCAATGGCTTCGGCATCGACCGTGTCGTTCTTGTTGGACTTGACGTAAGGTTTGACGAATTGAGCTGGCACTATCTTACTGGAGTGACCGTAACGGGCAAGCTTGCGTGCCAACCACTGCGAGCCCGGGCAAGCTTCCATAGCGACTGTCGCAACCGGGACATTGGAGAAGAACTGCAACAGCGCGCTGCGGCGGAATTTAGTGCGTAGTACCAGATGGCCGGCGATGTCCAAACCGGCGACATGAAACAGACTTTTGCCGATATCGATGCCATACAACACGGCAGTTTTGGCTTGGGTGGAATGTCGCATGGTCGATCCTCCGGTGGGTGACGTGGCGAGTATCTCGCAGGAGAGGAGGGGGGCGGACCATCTCATTAGCTTTAGACCCGGCGCACTAGCGCCCGCTCTTGGCCTGGCTGCAGGACCGCCATGGCTGGAGCGAACGCCGGGCCTGTGCGGCGATTGGGATGCCTCGGTCAACGGCACGCTACCGCCATCGGCCGGATCGGGACGAAGAGGTGATCGCGCTCCTGGCCGAGCTCTCTGAGCGTTTTCCGGAGCGCGGCTTCGGCAAGCTGTTTCAACTGATTCGTCGCCGCGGTTTGGTTTGGAATCACAAGCGTGTCTGGCGTGTGTACTGTCTGATGAAGCTCAATCAGCGTCGGCGAGGGAAGAAGCGTCTTCCGAACCGGCACCCGATGCCATTGGTGGCCGGCGAGCAGATCAACGGCAGCTGGTCGATCGACTTCATGTCCGACGCGCTTTGGGATGGGCGAAGGTTCCGGACGTTCAACGTGATCGACGATTTCAGCCGCGAGGCCCTGGCCATCGAAGTTGATCTGAATTTGCCGGCTACACGGGTCATTCGCACTTTGGAACGAATTGCAGCGTGGCGCGGCTATCCCGCAAAGCTTCGCCTGGACAACGGCCCCGAGTTCATCGCCTTAGCGTTGGCGGAATGGGCCGAGCGCAAGAACATCGCGCTGGATTTCATCGAGCCAGGACGGCCAATGCAGAACGGCTTTATCGAACGCTTCAATGGCAGCTTCCGACGTGGCGTGCTGGATATGCACGTCTTCCGCAATCTTGGAGAAGTACGCGAACAAGCAGAGCAGTGGTTGGCCGATTACAACACCGAGATACCTCACGACAGCCTCGGCGGGCTGACGCCCGCCGAATTCCGCCAGTACTGTGAACCGGAAACGCCTAATTTAGCTTGGCATTGAAATACAGGAAGTCGACAGAGGGAATTGCCCAAACACGGATGGGTTGTGGCTACCAACGCATTCAAATCCCGCTGCGTCGCGAAGGCTGCCCAATCAATCGCAAGCGCGGGCATCGGCTGTACAAGCTGGCAGGGCTGAACCTGCGCTCACCGCGCCGACTTCGGGCCGTCGCGAACCGCTTGGATCGACAACCACTCACTGCGCCTTAACAGAGCTGGAGCATGAACTTCGTCAACGATAGCCTCTTCGATGGGCGCCGCTTTCGCTCGCTGACCGCGGCCAACAACTTCAGTCGCGAATGCTTGGCCATTGTCTTGGGGCAAAGCCTGCGCGGCGCAGATGTTGTCAAAACGTTTGAAGGAACGCGCTTCACCGCGTCGTATTCAGACCGATAATGAGCCTGATTTCATAAATATCGTGCTGGTAGAAGGGCTTACGATCACGGTGTTGCGATCGAATTTTTCGCCCCCCTGGCAAACCAACCGATAACGCCTTCGTCGAATCCTTCAATGGGTCATTCCGCGGCGAATGTCTGAACGTGCGCTGGGTCCTATCCCTTGGCGACGCCCGCCAGAAGATAGAAAACTCGAGAACCTACTACAATCAATTTAGTGCGCATTCGCCCTTGGGAGATGCCGCGCCAGCCCAGTTCGCCGTGGCATTTCGGGCAACCCTAAATACGCTGAATTCTCTGCCGTTGGGCAGCTCAAGAGGTGGCAGGCCGTCAAGAACCGGAAACCTCTAAATCGGCCTGGCATTGAAGCACAGGGAGTCAACAGTAGTTAGAGCAAGCAATGCCGCGCTTGAACATTCCAACGGGTTGACCGCTGATCCGATGTGGTGCTAGGTTCCGCCTATCGATCTAATTTCGCTTTCTGCGAATAAGATCGTCGATATCGCTACAGTTTTCCGCCAAGGAGTTGGTTGTGAACGACTTGTATCGTAAGGAAGCGGTTGCGAAATTAGGTTCAAGCTGGCTGGGATCTCCGTCAGTTGCTCAGCCACTGTCTAGCTGGATCTATGCGATCGTGTTCGCCTTGATAGCGATATCAATCGTTGCCTTCTTGTGTCTAGGGTCCTACACGCGGCGTCATACCGTCTCCGGGGTGCTTGCACCGATAAATGGCCTCTCATCAGCATCTAGTCCTGTAGCGGGAAATATAGAAAAGCTAGAAGTTCGAGAAGGTGAGTACGTTAAAGCCGGACA
Source organism: Stenotrophomonas sp. STEN031 (assembly GCF_056759975.1). Classification (NCBI taxonomy): domain Bacteria; kingdom Pseudomonadati; phylum Pseudomonadota; class Gammaproteobacteria; order Lysobacterales; family Lysobacteraceae; genus Stenotrophomonas; species Stenotrophomonas sp. STEN031. The sequence goes on along the minus strand of NZ_JBRREA010000023.1, from coordinate 40,425 downwards.
AAGGGTCGCGCTAATCAGGCCGATCGCCCAAGTGTCCGCGAAGCACGGAGATATACAGACACAACTTTCTCAACTATATGATGAGAAAATTGATCTTCTTGCAAAAGAAGTTCAAGAAAAAAAAAGCCTGCTAGAGGCTCAAGCTAGTGCGGCAGGGTCGCGCCTTGAATCTATAAACAGCGAGCTTGTCAATCTGCAAAATGAGCGCTCAATTCGTGATGATCAATACAAGATTGCACTGGGAGCGTTGCAAAGGATAAAAACCCTGGATGGTACTGGCTACATTTCCGACATCCAGCTTCAGCAGTATCAGAACACTGCTCTAGAGTACCAGAGAAGCCTACATGAATTAGACCGTCAGATAATAATTTCTAAGCGAGCAGCACGCGACACCCAACAAGATGCGCTTGAGATTTCAAATAAAATAACTTCTGAGGAGACGAGTTACCAACGAAGCTTGGCAGATTTGAATGAACAAGTAGCCGCGAATGAAGTGAAGGCCCTAATCGCCATCCTTTCACCTGTTGACGGAGTGGTCGCCTCAACGTCAACGGGCAAAAATCAATCCATAGAACCAAACATTCCTCTAGTAAATATTATACCAGGCACCGGAGAGCTCGAAGCTAGGCTCCTGGTTCCTAGTAGCGCAATAGGTTTTATCAAAGAAAATGACGAAGTCAGAATTAGATACCACTCTTTCCCCTATCAAACCTATGGGGTCGAGCGCGGAGTGATCTCCAGCTTGACAAGGACATCTGTTTCGCCTGAAGAGATAAAGGAAATAAACGACGGAAACTTGGCAACTTCCGCAATGTACATAGCTTTTGTTCGACTAGAAAAACAAAGCATCCTGACAAGAAATTCGCGAATAACGCTGAAATCCGGAATGGCATTGAATGCCGATATTGTCGGGGAAAGAAGAACTCTACTTGAATGGACCCTTGCGCCGCTTTCTAAGCTAGTAAAAAATTAGCCCTCGATTTCACTGGAGTAATGCGCATGGAGCACATTAATTGAAGGTCATATACCAATCAGAGCGATCCGAGTGTGGATTGGCATGCATTGCTATGATCGCATGGGAGCTTGGTCTAAAAATAAGTTTGAATGAGCTTCGCCGCCGATTCGGATCCTCACAGAATGGATCAAGACTCGTAGATCTGGTGGATATATGCAACGCGCTCGAAATGGACGCCCGCGGATTGAAGGTTGATGTAAGCGAGCTCGGCACCCTGAAGTTGCCGTGCGTAATACATTGGGAATTCAATCACTTTGTGGTCCTAGAAAAACTTAATAGAAACAAGGCGGTAATTATTGACCCCGCAATAGGTCAAAGGGCTATATCTGCCGCTGAACTATCAAGGGGCTTTACTGGCGTCGCACTGGAAGTAACGCCCACCACTTCATTTATCAAGCACCGTGGCGACTCTAGTGGCGTGGTCTTAGCTCTAGTTAAGTCAACTAAAGGCCTGGCAAACGCTGCACTGCAGATACTATTGTTATCCATCGCCCTCCAGGTGCTTGTTTTAGTTGCACCTTTTTTTCTTCAGTGGACTGTTGATCAAGTCTTGGTCTCCTATGATTTATCTCTTTTAGTGATTCTTGCCATTGGATTCGGCATCCTGGCCCTAGTCCAGTCCGCGCTTAGCTGGTTTAGAGGATGGTCCATCACCTTGATTTCGGCACAGATTAGCCGCCAATGGATGCAAGGTGTTTTCTCGCACCTCTTGCGCCTTCCGGCCGACTTCTTTCAAAGGCGGCACCTTGGAGACATCACTTCAAGGGCCGAATCCGTCAATGTAATTCAACGGGCCATCACAGTTAGTTTTGTTGAGGCCTTGATTGACGGCGCTATGGCCGCAATAACTTTGGCAATGATGGTGATCTATAGTTGGAAGCTAGTAGCAATTACACTAGCAGCCCTATTTATATATATAACCATAAGATTTTTTTCATATTCTCGACTAAGGACTGCTACGAATAGAAAGCTAGTCTGCGCCGCCGATCAGCAAACATACTTTCTCGAATCTCTCAGAGGCATCCAGACTATCAAGCTCGGCGGTCAAGAAAATTCGAGGAACTCCATTTTCTCCAACTTGCTAAGCGAAACAACGAATGAGGACGTGAAAATTTCGCGCATTGGTTTGTTTGTAAATACCTGCAATCAAGTGACGTTCGGAGCCGAGAGAGTGCTAATAGTTGTAGGCGCTGCAACCATGGTCATTGGCGGGAGTTTCTCCGCAGGCATGCTGATGGCCTATCTTGCCTACAAGGAGATTTTTTCGCTGCGGGCGAGTGGACTTGTCGACAAGTGGTTTGAATTCAAGGTTCTTGCTTTGCACGGGGATAGGCTATCAGATCTAGTCCACACGGATACGGAGAGCGCCTGCGGGAGAAGAATAAAGCTAAATTCTCCGCCCGCAGTAGAATTTAGGAATGTTTCATTTCGCTATTCCAACAATGATCCATGGATACTAAGAAAGTGCAGCTTTATTATTCATAGCGGCGAATCTGTGGCTATCACCGGAAGCTCTGGATCGGGAAAGTCTACGGCAATCAAGTTGCTCGCCGGGTTGCTCGACCCAGTCGAGGGGGAGATTCTGATCGACGGGAATAATATTGCCATCGCGGGAAAAGGAGCTTTCGCCGGCTCGGCCAGCTATGTTATGCAAGATGACCAACTGTTTTCTGGCTCAATATTCGAAAACATTTCTTTCTTCAACCCAGACGCTCTGCCCGAGCAAGTAGAGCGCGCGGCCCTCCTGGCACAAATACATAATGACATTGAATCCATGCCAATGAGCTATCAAACGCGAATTGGGGATATGGGAAGTTCTCTATCTGGAGGACAGAAGCAAAGAATACTAATGGCGCGATCGTTGTTCTCTCAACCAAAATTGATTGTTCTAGACGAAGCGACAAGCCATTTAGACGCGGAAAATGAATTCAACATCAATGAAGCAATAAAGCAGATGCCGATCACCAGAGTAATAGTCGCTCATCGCGCTGAAACTATTCTTTCTGCCGAGAGGGTTATTCATCTAAGTGGGGGCAGCATCTCGGCAACCAAGGTTGAGCCTGTCCAAAACCTTTCTGAAACAATGATATCAAACTAATTCCGGGAGGGAATCTTGAATAAAGACATTTTGATATGGACTGTCCCGGGTGACATTCATGCTAGAGCCGTTGAATGGGCGCTTTTACATAAGGGGGCCAATCCTCTTGTTTGGATATCATCAGACTTCCCAACATTGTCGACCATGGGGGTGTCCGCCCAAGGCGGATCAAGCAAACTGAGGATCTCGCAAGATTCTATTTCGACAGATTTGCAACCAATGCGATCATTATGGCGAAGACGCGATGGACTTCCCGTTTTTGACACAGAACTGGATGCGGCGGACGTGATACCAGCGCAGGTTGAGTCGAAGCAATTCATCGATGGATTCAACCTTCTTCTCGACGAGAAGTTTCAGCTGTGTGCGAATTCGTATATTTCCACCTGTCGTGCAAGAAACAAGATTGTCCAACTGGATGTCGCGGCAAGGTCGGGAATAAATATTCCCGACACATTGATTACAAATGATCACCATGACTTGCTCGATTTTGCTGACAGTGGCCGCAGGAGTGTGATTGTAAAATCATTCACCAGTCCATCGTGGATTAATAACAATGATTGCCACTACGTGTACGCCCGATCAATGGATACCTCTTTACTCGGCGACCCCCGTTCTGTGGCGGCTGTCCCCGCTATATATCAGGAGCGCATCGAAAAAGACTATGAAGTAAGAGCATTCTTCATGGGTGAGCACTACATCGCTGCAAAAATAATGTCTCAAGCTAGCGATCTTTCGAAAGATGACTGGCGTCGCATTAGGACCCAAAATCTTAAAGTAGAAGCCCACCGTATTCCAGAAGACGTGGTGGATAAATGCATCCTAATCATGAGATCCCTCGGAATAGTGTGTGGCTCATTCGATTTTGCCGTTGACAGAAAAGGAGAGTATGTTTTTTTCGAAGTCAACGAACAAGGTCAATTCTTGTGGCTCGAGGAAAGGCTTCCAGAGCTAAGAACGCTAGATGCGTTCTCTGATTTTTTGATTGAGGCTTCCCCAACATTCAGGCCAAGAAGAAAAAGTGCAGGCGAAGGCGTCAAATTTTCTGATTTTGTTGTTTCCGGCGCGTGGAAACGAATGTATATGGCCGAACAGAGTACTTGTGTAACTTACTATCATCGGCCACCAATTTTAGAGGAAGGGAGTTTCGATGATTTTGCTAGAGCAATGCGCGGTGAAGGTCGCTCATAAGGCATTAGCGGTTTTTTTTGCATCCATGTTTCTAGCTATCGGTTGCGAACCGAGTCCGCGCGCGGCGGGAGTCTGTGGGAATTACAGCCAGGCGGAAAATTCGCTCATCGCTTTCGGGGATTTTGAAGCTATTGTTTACGGCGAAACTCATGGAAATGAGCAGAGCCCGAAAGTTTTTTTGAACTCAGTCTGCTCGCTGATTGAAGATGATGCAATCCTTCTCGTCGGATTGGAACTACCTCAGTCGGCGATTGACTCGGTGAGAGAAGCTCAACGCTCGGGTGATGACGAATTGATATTCTCCAACGCGTTCTGGAAGAATGCTCGAGATGGAAGATCAAGTGCGGCAAACCTCTCTCTTGTCAAAAGTATTTTGAATCTTGAACAAGAGGGGGCCGTTCATCTTTCCGGCTTCGATGAACGAATTACTGGCAGAGAAAATTTTTCGTCTACATCTTTCGCAAAATTAATTAAAGATGAGGCGGATATCAGAAAAAAAGCACGTGTAGCTGGCTGGATTATCCTTACAGGAAAGGGGCATTCTAGATATTTCGATAGCGAAATGAGTTTATCTAAAGAACTCGTAAGCAATCAAAGAAAGACGCTTGTTGTTGATATCGATTTTTCCGCGGGTGACTCATGGGCCTGCGTCGGGGGGGAATGCAAGGCCCACAAATTTGAAGCTGAGGGTTGCAATAGGCTTACGGACGCTCCCACCCACTTTGAAGATATCGATGGAATTGAATTTCGTTCAATCTGTATAAGCAACGCTACCTCGTCCCCTCCAGCTTTTGACACTCTATAGAATCTCGGGAGACCCGAGTATCCGAAGCTACCCGGCTGGTAGCACTCAGCAAATGGAGTTTGAGATGAAGAAGACGATTCGTATTGCAGTTCGCAACAACGCAACCGTCCTAAGTCGTGATGAGATCGCTCGGGTTACCGGCGGCTGCGGTGGCAGGCCCGGCGAGCCAAATTCGGACTCAATGGGGATAGGGACTTCAAACCATATGCAATGCGATCCGCCAACGGACTGCTGGGTAACCGGCGGTGACTTTGTCCGCAGCGACGACTAATGCTCAATCTGCTCCAGCCCTTTGGGCTGGAGCAGATTTTCATGTCGACTCCCCGTAATTCAATACCAGGCTAAATTAGAGGTTTCCGGTTCGTGGTACTGACGAAATTCGGCGGGTGTCAGCCCGCCGAGGCTGTCGTGAGGTATCTCGGTGTTGTAATCGGCCAACCACTGCTCTGCCTGTTCGCGTACTTCTCCGAGATTGCGGAAGACGTGCATATCCAGAACACCACGTCGGAAGCTGCCATTGAAGCGTTCGATGAAGCCGTTCTGCATCGGTCGTCCTGGCTCGATGAAGTCCAGCGCGATGCGCCTGCGCTCGGCCCATTCCGCCAGCGCCAAGGCGATGAATTCGGGACCGTTGTCCAGGCGAAGCTTTGCGGGATAGCCGCGCCACGCCGCAATTCGTTCCAAAGTGCGGATGACCCGTGTAGCCGGTAAATTGAGATCAACTTCGATGGCCAAAGCCTCGCGGCTGAAATCGTCGATTACGTTGAATGTCCGGAACCGTCGCCCATCCCAAAGTGCGTCGGACATGAAGTCAATCGACCAGCTGCCGTTGATCGGCTCACCGGCCACCAACGGCATCGGATGTCGGGTTGGAATACGCTTCTTTCCTCGTCGACGCTGATTGAGCTTCATAAGGCAGTACACACGCCAGACACGCTTGTGATTCCATACCAAACCGCGGCGACGAATCAGTTGAAACAGCTTGCCGAAGCCGCGCTCCGGAAAACGCCCAGAGAGCTCAGCCAATAACGCGATCACCTCTTCGTCCCGATCCGGCCGATGGCGGTAGCGTGCCGTTGACCGAGGCATCCCAATCGCCGCACAGGCCCGGCGTTCGCTCCAGCCGTGGCGGTCCTGCAGCCAGGCCAAGAGCGGGCGCTTGTGGCCCGGGTCTAAAGTTTTTTTGCAATCAAGTCTTTCAACGCATGATTCTCCATCGCCAGCTCGGCATACATCCGCTTGAGCTTGGCGTGCTCGGCTTCAACGTCGCGGAGCCGCTGCACGTCAGAAGCTTCCATGCCACCGTACTTGGACTTCCAGACATAGTAGGTCGCTTCAGAAATGCCAAGCTCACGGCAGACATCCTTGACCTGCCTTCCAGCCTCAACCTGCTTCAACGTCGTAACGATCTGACTCTCAGTGAATTTGCTCTTGTGCATCGGCTGTCTCCTTGGGGCTAGTTTGCCCGGAGACCTCTAAGAATGCCTGGATCAAGTTTACGGGAAGGGGACACAGGCACTTGAGCAGGGCCTGTTCATAACCGCCACTGGCCTCGAAGACGATGCGCTGACACGGCATCTGCTGCAGCCAAACCACCAGCTCGGCCAAGCCGACTGCTGAATTGGCAAAAATTCTGCCTTGCTCCTGCGGCAGAACATGGACCACCAACTCCAACTTGGCGACATCGATACCCACATAGCTGCTCATCATCGGCTCCTGTTGTAGGCTGACAATGAGGGCGCTCCCCCGATCCCATGCTTGTACAGTTCGGACTCGTATCCGATCAGCTGTTCGTGCGGCGCCCCAACTCCTACACGTGCTTGCACGCACCGCGTCGTAACGGGCTGCCGCACTCCGCTCTCAACCGCAATTTACTCATCTGGCAGACACAAGCGACGTCAGCCACGAAGCAGATAAACCAATAGAGCAAAAGCCCCCCTCCCCGGCCCTCCCCTTCGCTGTGCGAAAGGGAGAGAGTCAGGTCGGTCGGGCGTACCGGGAAAGCCTCTGCCGAGCATGGCTCGGCACTACCTCAGGTCTCTTTCTTTTCTGCGCGGCTGCTGCGAATCAGGCTGAACGCAAAGCCCGCGACCGCCAACGCACCCAGTACCAATACCACCCACAGCACGATGTTCTTCCAATCACGCGGTGCCTCGGCCCGCTGATAGGCAGCATCACCGGCACGCTGCACTCCGACCCCCAGCGTCGCTGCGGCAGGCTGCCATTGCGCGCCGTTGTGTGCGCGCAAGGCCGCCAACATAGGGTCCAACGCTGCCTGCGCCTTGCCTTCATCCGCGCTGCCTGCAACCAGCAGGTAAGGCGCACGCCCCTGTGCAAGAAACACCACGCTGCCGGGGCGATAGCCCAGACGCAACGCTGGCGCGGCAGCAGGTACCGCTCCAGGCTCGGCCTGCAGACGCCACTGCCGGTCATCAACGATGCCCGAGGTCTCCAACGGCGGCGAGCGCTGTTGCTTGCCAGCCTGACTCAGGTTCCACGCGTTCCAGCCACTGGTCAGCGTTTGCCAGACCGGTTCACCGTTGTCAGCGCGCGTGCGGTCTTCATCGCGACTGGATACCGTCCAGCTCACCGCGCTGTTCGGCGGCATCACCACATCCAGGCGCTGCACCGGGAATCGACCCTGCAGGCGGTACAGATATCCATCTTTGCTATTGCCACCGGCAGCCGCCTGCAATTCCTGCCACTGCCAGTCGCCGACCTCGACCGCATCGGCGAATTCACCCCGCAGACCCTGCAGCTGCGGCGCGCCGCTGCGCTGCAGAGGTACCAGACGCAGATAGCGGAGGCCCGATTCAACCTTGATGCTGTTGCTGCGCAGCTCGCTTCCCTGGTTGCGCAATTGCACCAGCCGCACCTGCGGATCCAGCACCTGCCAGCCGCGCAGGTCATCGCTGCCTTCGAGGCGATAGCCCAGATCCAGCGTCGCTGTGGTGTCACTCCAATCCACCAGCAGTTTGTGCAGCTTGCCTGCCTCGCCACCAAGATCGATCAGCCATACCGGATCAGCGCTACCAGCCACAGGCGCCGCGCCCACGGAATTGCGGATCGATACCACTTTGCCAGCGGTATCGCGTTCCACCACGACGCTCAGGTCGTCATCGCCGCCGACGCTGGCCGCAGGCAATGCAAACCATTGCAACGGGGCGATACGCACTGCGCCGCCGAGTGGCACTGCGGCGGCGTACACCACACTGGCCACCGGCTTGCCATCGGCATCGATCACCCGCACATCGCGCAGGTCGCGCCAGTGCACAGCCGAATACACGGATGCATCCAACGGCACCCGGTAGGCGCCAGCATCCGGCTGCGACAGCTGCAGCGGCCATTGCCGGGCAAAGTCATCGGCTGCGACAGCACTGAAAGGCAGCAACGCCAGTACCAGCAGGCGCTTGATCATACGGTTGTTTCCTCATTGTTTGTTTCAGCACCTGAGCGTCGTGGCGGCGCTGGCGCCAGCCAGCCAACCAGAGTGCACAGCAGACCGTAGGCGATGAAGGCACCGATACCCAGCAGATCGCCGAGATTGCTGCGATCGATCAGCAGCAGCTTTGCCAGCACCACACTCATCAGGATCGCACCAGCCAACCACAGCCCCCATTGGCCGCGCCGCGAGCCGCTGATCCAGCCAATCACACCCAGCAGGCTCCAGACCACGGTCAGGCTGGTCTGCGCCAATTTGGTGCCAAGCAGACTGTCACTCCACGGCACATCACCCCAGTGATGCACGGCGCGCAGCGTCATCACCGTCACCAGCACCAGCGCGGCGACTGCCGTGCCCACCAATTGCATCGGCAATACCGACCCGCTGCCGTTCTGCCGCAGGCGCATCGCCAGCAGCACAAGCACCGCGATCTCGGCCAGTTCCAGCGGGTTGAGTACGACAATCCAAGGCAGCGGCGCAGCCGAACCGGCACTGGCCAACGAACCCATCCACCACAGGCCCAGCGCAGCAAACACCGCCACCTGCAAGGCCGCACGATAGCGATCGAAGGCCGCACCCAGCGGCTGCGACAACCACGTCCAGCGATACATCGACAGCACGGCCAACAACAGCCAGGGCAGCGCCAGCAACATGCCTACCCAGCCTTCGGCCAGCGTGAATCGTTCGCCGATATGCCAGGCCAGCAGCGACAGTACCGTCGGCCACAGCAGCCACCAGGCCAGCTGCGCCAACCCAGCGACCACCCCACTGCCAGCGCGCAGGCACATCAGGCTGCGCACACCCAGCGCCGCGAATACCGCCCATGCCGCCGCGCCATAGCCGGCAAACGGCTGGCCGTATTCGGACACCTGCAGGAAGGCCACCGGGAAGGCCAGCAGCAGCGCCGCCAGCGTGGTCAAGGAAAGCGCCAACGCCGGTGCACGTCGTTGCACTTCCGCCGCCAGCCAACCGGTCACGCCGAGCAGCAGCAACACCGCATGCAGGCGACTGTCGACCTCGACAAAATCGCCGATCTCCAGGATCACATTGCCCAACCACCAGGCCAACGCCCACAGGTAGGCAACGGTTGCGACCTGCAGATTGCCTGCACTTCGGTACCACCATGCCGTGGCGAAGCCGGCGACGGCGATCAGCAAGGCGCCCATGAAGGCGGCGTTGGCGATGGCAATCGTCGCGCCGAGATGACTGCCCGACACGCCAATCGCCAGGGCCGCGGCTGCAGCCAGTTGCAGACCAATACCGGTCCAACGGGCCAGTCGACGGTCCTGGGTCAAGCCCAGCCAGACCAGCCCCGCGCCTTCCAACGCGAATACCGATGCAGTTGCCTTGGCCGACAAGGCCAAAGGCACCGCCAAGGTGGCGAATCCGACCGCGAGAATGGCGTAGCCGCGCGCCAGTACATTCATGCGCTCGTTGTTGATCAAGGCGCGTGCCAATACTGCGTACAACGCCGCCACACCCAACGCACAGAACGCCAGGGGCATGCGATCACCGTGCAGCAACGCCGCCTGCAACGAGAATGCGACCAGCGGCGTACCAAACAGCAGGCAGCCATCGATACGCGCACTGCCGGCGCTACTGGCCTTGCGGGCATACAGCAATGGCAGCAACAGATAGAACACGAAGAACAGCACCAGGAACGGCTCGGTGCTGTTGAAATTGGCCGGGGTGTACTTCAACACGCCCCAGGCCGTGCCAATGCCCCAGGTGAAGACAAACCCCAGCAGGTTGAGGATGCGCCATGGCCGCACCCAGGCGATGGCGAAGATGCCGGCGTTGAGCAGTGCGTAGTATGAGAACAGGGCGACATGATTGCCGCTGCCATCCGACAACCAGATCGGCGCCATGAAACCGGCCAGAACGCCGAGGATGGCCAGCGTCCTGCTCTCCTGCAGCACCGCCATCACCGACAGTCCGGCAATCAGCACCACGCTCAATGCAAATGCAGCGCCAGTTCCGATCATCCCGTAGTTCTTGCAGGCGGAAAACACCACCAGCAACAGGATGCCGATCATGCCGCCCTGCATCGCCAGGGCGAAGGTGCGGTGGCTCTCGCGCTTGCGCCAGGCGAACACCAGACCCGCCAAGGCTGCGGCACTGATGCCCGCCAAACGCAGGCTCGGCGGCACCACGAACCACCCTTGGTCGCTTGCATACTTCAGCAAGGCGGCGACGCCCGCCAGCAGCACCAGCATGCCGACCTTGACCGGCACGTTGCCGCTGGTCAGCCATTGCTTGGCGTAGGCAAGCGCACGCTCGATGAAGTTGGGTTCGGATGGTTCCACCGGCTCGGCAGCCGTCCAAGTTCGCTCCGGCGACGGCTCGCGACGCGGCGGAAGCGGACGATGCGGCTCGGCGGCCAGTGGATCGAGCGGATCTGGCCTGGGCGGCAGCGGCGGTGGCGCTGGCGAGGCAGCAACCGGCTCGGCTGCATGCGATGGAGATGCAACCGCCACCGGTTCGACAGCGGAGTGATCTGAATCGACCTCAGGCTCGGGCTCCGCCCAGGCGTAGGGCCATATCGCTTCGGCGCGCTGCCTGCGCGGTGCGGCTTCGGTCTCGCCAGCATCCAGTCGCTCTTCCAGCGCTGCCACGCGGCGCTTGAGCGAGGACACCGATACCAGGGCAGCCACCAGCAACACCGGCATCGCCAGTGCGGCCAGTACCAGCAGCACTATCAACAACACCCAACCCTCGTCCATTGATCATCCTTGTGCACCTGAACGTGCAGCATCACCTTATCGGGGCCACCTGAAAACGCAAGATGCGCCCAGTCAGCTTCCGCCCCCACGGTGACACAATGTCGTCGGCCGAGGCATGCAAGCCACATCGCGCCCCACTAGCCCGCCCTTTTTTGTAGGAGCGGCGTCGGCCGCGAAGCCGTCACATCATCAAATGGCAGAGATGCCATGGGCTTCAGTACCTTCAGCTTCGCGGCTGACGCCGCTCCTACAGGGCGCAGCCCGCAGCGGGTGCCGTGCGTGCGCGATGCCGGCACCTGCGTGATCCCTAGGGGGGCGCTTCTTCCGCATCACGCTGGCGGTCGTCGAACTCCGAGCGCGCCTTATCCATCTGTGGCTGATGCGCCCACGCCCACTGCAAAAGGGCATCGACTGGTTGCAGCAGGGATTTCCCCAGTTCAGTCAACGCATAGTCAACCTGTGGCGGCACCGTCGGATAAACACGCCGGCTGACCAGCCCATCCCGCTCCAGGCCACGCAGCGTGCGCGCCAACATGCGCGGCGATACACCGTTCAGTTCACGCCGCAGTTGATTGAAGCGGCGCGCTTGCCCGCGCAGTGCGATCACCGCCAACAGACTCCACTTTTCGCCGACGCGGTCGAGCAGCAGCCGCATCTGCTGGCAATACGCGGCGTCTTCACCCGCTGCTGGTCCAGTATCACCGGTGTGACTTGCTGCCATCGACGTGCCTCCTTGTGGCCTGGAACCGCGCACCCATCAATAGAGCATGTCGACGCGGGTGGGCGCCAGCCTATTGCCACGTCCCACTTTCGCCAAGGAGTCAACGATGTCCAACCTGATTCTCCGCAATGAGCCGCTGGGCCGTCCGTGGCCAGGCACCGATCCGTTCCTGTTCTGCGCCCATCACCTGGATCAGTATCCGCAGGCCACCGCCGAACAGGGCGTGGATATGCGTCAGCTGGGTGGGCGTGAACTTGGCCACGACTTCAGTGGCAAGGACGGCTTCAGCATGTACCACGGCGTCACCGTGCCGGGCTTCCCCGCCCACCCGCACCGCGGCTTTGAAACCATCACCATCGTGCCGCAGGGGCTGGTGGACCACGCCGACTCGCTGGGCGCCACCGCGCGCTACGGCGACGGCGACGTGCAGTGGCTTACTGCCGGTGGCGGCACCCAGCATTCGGAAATGTTCCCGCTGCGTTCACGCGAACATGGCAATCCGCTGGACCTGTACCAGATCTGGCTGAACCTGCCGCCGCAGAGCAAGATGGCCGAGCCGGAGTTCGTGATGCTGTGGAACGAGAACATTCCCAGATACCGCATCGACGGCGTCGAGGTAAAAGTGATTGCCGGGCGCTATGACCCGCAGGAGCCGGGCCATGCCGAACTGTTGCCGCTGGCACCTGGGCGCAGTTCCTGGGCGGCCAATCCGCAGGCCGATGTCGCGGTCTGGCAGATCACCCTGCAACCCGGTGCCTCGGTAACCCTGCCACCAGCAAACGAGCAAGGCGCGCGCCGGACGCTGTACTTCCATGAAGGCAAGCAGCTGCAGGTGGCAGGGGATGCGATCAGCGGCCCGCGCTTGCTGGAAGTGGTTGCCGGCAGCACGTTGCCGCTGCACAACAGCGGCGATGACGTGGTGCAGATCCTGCTGCTGCAGGGCGTACCGATCGGTGCGCCGGTGGTGGCCTATGGCCCGTTCGTGATGAATACCGCCGAGGAGATCGAGCAGGCGCGGCGGGATTACGGGCGTACCCAGTTCGGTGGCTGGCCGTGGTCGAGCCATGGGCCGGTGCATCCGGCTGGTCAAGGGCGGTTTGCCAAGCATCCGGGCAAGGATGCGATTGAGTTGCCGCCGGTGAAGTAAGGCCGAGCAGCGATTGTGCGGTCTGCAACGCCATGTAGCCCGGGTAAGCGCAGCGCACCCGGGGCATCCTCCCGTGCAGATCATTGCCGCAGGCTTTTCAACCCTCTCCAGTCCCGGGTGCGCTGCGCTTACCCGGGCTACGGAGCTACGGATCTGGAGCGCAGGCCAGCGCCAGAGCAAAGCACCCCTCCCAACCCTCCCCTTCACCTTTGGTGAAAGGGAGGGCTTGAGCCAGAGCAAGCGCAACAGCATCCCGTGCCCTTCGCCTTCGGCGTAAGGGAGGGCTCAGACGCAGAACGGGCGCCTTTCGGCGCCCGTTCTGTTTGCAGCTATTGCGTGGATCAGGCGGCGACGACGCGCACCATCTCCAGGCACTTGTTGGAATAGCCCCACTCGTTGTCGTACCAGCTGACCAACTTGACGAAGGTGCCGTCCAGGGCGATACCGGCTTCGGCGTCGAACACGGAGGTGTGGGTCTCGCCACGGAAGTCGGTGGCAACCACCTTGTCTTCGGTGTAACCGAGGATACCCTTCAGCGCGCCTTCGCTCTGTGCCTTCACTTCGGCGCAGATTTCAGCGTAGGTGGCTTCCTTCTCCAGCTCGACGGTCAGGTCAACCACCGACACGTCCGAGGTCGGCACGCGGAAGCTCATGCCGGTCAGCTTCTTGTTCAGTTCCGGGATCACCACGCCGACGGCCTTGGCCGCACCGGTGGAGGACGGAATGATGTTTTCCAGGATGCCGCGGCCGCCGCGCCAATCCTTGTTGGACGGGCCGTCAACGGTCTTCTGGGTAGCGGTGGCAGCGTGCACGGTGGTCATCAGGCCGCGCTTGATGCCCCACTTGTCGTTGATGACCTTGGCCAGCGGGGCCAGGCAGTTGGTGGTGCACGAGGCGTTGGAGACGATGCTCTGGCCAGCGTAGGTCTTGTGGTTCACGCCGAACACGAACATCGGCGTGTCGTCCTTGGACGGGGCCGACAGGATCACCTTCTTGGCGCCGGCGTCCAGGTGCTTCTGCGCGGTTTCCTTGGTCAGGAACAGGCCGGTGGATTCAATCACCACGTCCACGCCCACTTCGTCCCACTTCAGGTTGGCCGGATCGCGCTCCTGGGTGAGGCGGATCTTCTTGCCGTTGACCAGCAGGTCGCTGCCCGACACTTCCACGTCGGCCTTGAAACGGCCATGCACGGAGTCGTACTTGAGCATGTAGGCCAGGTAATCCGGCTCCAGCAGATCATTGATGGCCACGATCTCGATGTCGTTGCCGAAGTTCAACACTGCCGAACGCAGCACATTGCGTCCGATGCGACCGAAACCGTTGATGCCGACCTTGATTGCCATGTTCACAAGCTCCTGCAGCCGCAAAACCGTTGCGGCGGGGGTGGAAAGGGGACGCCATTCTAGCAGGACAGTTGCCCACCCCGTGGCCGTCCGCCGAACCTCCCCAGCTGAGCGCCAGCTGAGCGCAAACACCTGTTTGATCAGGATCAAAGCGGTACCCGGGCGCGGACCGGACACTGGTGCCACCTCCACCAAGCAACGGAATTACACATGCGCAAGACCTCCGCCCTGCTGCTCTCCGCCATGGCCGCCGCCGTGTCCCTGGCTGCCGCCGCCCCCGCCATGGCCCAGTCCAAGGGCGATTGGACCCTGGGCGTCGGCGTCCACGCGGTTGACCCGAAGTCCGATGCGGGCGATCTGAATGGCGCCGCGCTGGGTCTGGGCAAGCTGCCCACCAAGGTCGACAGCGACGTCAAGCCGACCATCACCTTTGAATACTTCGTCGCTGACAACGTCGGCATCGAGGTCCTGGGCGCACTGCCGTTCAAGCACGACGTCAGCATCGACGGCGTCGGCAAGGTTGGCGAAACCAAGCAGCTGCCGCCGGTGGTCTCGCTGCAGTACCACTTCGCCAACAGCAGCAAGGTCACCCCGTTCGTCGGCCTGGGCGTGAACTACACCAAGTTCTTCAGCACCGACAGCAAGGGCGCGCTGGCCGGCACCAAGCTGAAGCTGGAAGACTCGTGGGGCCTGGCTGCCCACGCCGGCCTGGACTTCGCCGTCAGCGACAAGGGCGCACTGCGCGTTGACATGCGCTGGGCCGACATCGACACCAAGGTGAAGGTCAACGGCAACAAGCTGGGCACCGCCAAGATCGATCCGCTGGTGTATGGCGTGGCGTACGTCTTCAAGTTCTGAGTCTGGCCATTGTCGATGGGTAGCTGAGCATTACCCTCCCCCAACGAGCACGTCCCCGGCCACCGCCGGGGGCGTGTTTCGCCATCTGGCGCACGCAGCGGCGGGCACTGCAGCCGTTAGAATGGCGGCATGAACAAGCTCCACCGTCTACTGATGCCAGCCTTGGGCATCGCCACCACCGTCATCGCAACCCTCCCCGGCCAGGCATTGGCGTGGGGCGCGCAGGGCCACCGCCTGGTCGCGCGCATTGCCGAAATCCGCCTGGATCCGCAGGCCAGGGTCGAAATTGATCGCCTGCTGGCCAGTGAGCCGGGTGCGACCCTCAGCAATATCGCCCCATGGGCCGACCAGCTGCGTGCCAACGACCCCGACCTCGGCAAGAAGTCGGCGGGTTGGCACTACGTGAACATGGCAGAAGAAGACTGCATCTTCTCTCCGCCCACCCACTGCCGCAATGACGACTGTGTGGTGGGGGCCCTGAAGCAACAGAGCGCGCTGCTGGCCAATCGCCAACTCAATGATCGCGAACGCCTGCAGGCGCTCAAATTCGTCGTGCACCTGGTCGGCGATCTGCATCAGCCGCTGCACGCCGGTTATGGCCACGATCGCGGCGGCAATACCTATCAGCTGCAGTTCAACGGCCGCGGTACCAACCTGCACTCGGTCTGGGACAGTGGCATGTTCTACACGCTGCAGCTCAACGATGATCAATTCCTGCAGCGGCTGTTGGCGTTACCGGCACCGGCCGCCCGGCGCGCGCCGGATCTGCAGCGCGACCCCGCGCTGTGGGCCGAACAGACCTGCCGCATCGCCACACGCAAAGGCCTGTATCCAAGCGGCCACAAGATCGACGAGCGCTATACCGCTGTGTGGGAGCCGGTTGCCGAGGCCCAACTCCGCCTGGGAGGTGAGCAACTGGCCGCGCTGCTGAACCAGTTGCTCGATACTCCTTGAGAGAAACACGCCTGCACCGAAGCAAGCCTGTACTCAGTGCAGGCCGTCCTGCCGCCGGACCTGCGGCCTGCCCTCCACCACTTCAAAGGTGAAGGCATAAGCCAGGGTTACCGGCACCGCCTCGATGCGTGAGGCACTGCTGCAGTCCCCGTTCGACGGCGCCCGTACACCGGCAGCGTAATGACAAACCGCAGCCGGCTCGAACAACCACCCGGATGTGGCGGCCAGCGCCGCCTGCAGCAGGCCTGCGTTGGCCGCATCACTTCCCGCACCGCAGGCCGAATGCGCCAGCAGCGGCGCACTGCGTTCCACCCGCCCCTGCGCATCGAGGATGACATTCACGCATACCGTAGTGGCATCCAGTGAACGCTTGGCGTACTCCGACGGCAGCACGGGATCATCGGCAGTCACTGCAACCGGCATGCGGAAGCTTTCCGTGGCGGCCAACTGATAGGGCTGTATTTCGCCTGCACCGCCGGACGACTCGGGCGTCAGCATCTGCCGGTGCTGGTTGAGGTTGAAACTGCTGCTCGCCTGCTCTTTCGCTGGCCGCGTCGTACAAGCTGCAAGCATCAGCACCACCAGCATCACCGCATGCCCGCGCACCTCAGCTCCTGCTCTGGGTTTCGGTGTAGTGCATTTCTTCTTCGTCCATATCAAACGAGATCGGCACCCGGATGGTGCCGGCGACCGGCTTGCCATCCTTCATCGCCGGCGTGAAACGCCACTGCCTTGCAGCAGCAATCGACACTTCCTCGAACACCCCCTTGGGATGCGCCTCGGCAACGACCACGTCGGTCGCCCGGCCTTCGGCATCCACCGCGATACGCAGCACCACCTTGCCACTGGTGCCATTGTCGATCGCAGCACGCGGATAGCTGGGCGGCGGCATCCGTCCGGCATTCGGCAAACCGACCTGCTCGGCCTTGCCGGAAGCTGCCGATGCGATGGCCGGGTCTCCTGCTGCCAACGCAACCGATCGCAGCTCCAGCACCCAGGTCGAGCGCCCGTCGGCGGTGGACACTTCGATGCCCGCAGCCACATCGGGCTTGATCAGCAAGGTCGGCGACGAGATCAGATCCCCATTCGCCTTCAGCGTGCCTTTCAGCGTGAGCATCCCGTCAGCTGCGGGCTGCAGGGTGAACTCCGCTGCCCACTGCACACCCTTGTCCGAGCTGGCGCTGAAGGAGAACGGCGTGCCTGCTGACTGCTGCAGCTCGAAGCGCTGCTTGGTGCCTTCCAGTGTCGCCTCCACGAAGGTGGCATACACCGTGCCCTTGCCGGTCGTCGTCGAGGTCGATGAAGAAGACGATGTGGACGTCGACGAAGATGTGGACACCACCTTGCCCGGCTGCGCAGCCCAGGCGGTATAGCCGAAAGCGGACGACAAGCCCAACGACAACATCAACATGGCACACCACTGCTTCCTGCCCGGTACGGGACGCTTCAACATGGCAATACGCTCCTTCAATGGATGATGGTTCTGCCAGTGACACCCCACCGGCAACGGGGACGCGGCCAACCCGGTTTTGAGCATGGCCTCGCCATAACTGCGGCGTGCGCCCGACACCCGGGCAATCACACGTTCATCGCAGGACAATTCCTGGTCTTCGCGGCAGCAACGCAGGGCGAACAACAACAGCGGGTTGAACCAGTACAGGCACTGCAACAACGCCAGCAGTGCATTGATCGCGATATCACCGCGTTGCAGATGCACGCGCTCATGCAGCAACACCAACTGCTGCTCGATCGGCAGATAGCGTTGTTCGAAGCCAGCCGGCAGCACGATCCGCGGCCGCAACAAGCCCATCGCCGCAGGCAAGCCCACAACGGCCTGTGCCTGCCACAGGCCATCATCGCGTTGGCTGAGCCGCCCCAACCCCTGCTGGAATTTCCGCTGCTGGCGATACAGGCGCAACGCCATCAGCAACCCCCCGGCGAGCCACGCACAGCACAGCCACAGTGGCCAATGCGCTATCACGGCGGGACCCGCAACCACCGCCTGCCCAACCTGCACAGCTACCTCACTGACCCGCATCGGCACGGGCGCCACCCGCGGTGCCGGCAACAGCACCGCCAGCAGCATCGCCGGCAGCAGCAACCACAGCAGATAGGCTGCACTTGCCCCAAGCCAGTGCCGCAGCGGCCGGCGCAGGATCAGTGCCAGCGCAACCGCCGCACTGCTGGCCAAGGTGGTATTCAGCAGCAGCGCCAAGATCTCAGTGCTGGTCATCGTCGAGCCCCTCCAGCAGTTTGCGCAGCTCGGCCACGTCCTCGCGGCTGAGCCGCTGGTGCTGGCTGAAATGGGCGACCAGCGGCGCAACACGGCCATCAAAAAGGCGCTCGATCAGGCTGCTGCTCTCCTCCAGCAACCAGGCATCGCGCTGCACCAGCGGCGTGTACAGAAAACGCCGTCCTTCCTTGGTTGCACTGATGGCCGCCTTGTTGAGCAGGCGGTTGAGCAGGGTCTTGACCGTGGCCTCGGCCCAGTCATTGCCGCCGGGCAGTCGCGCGATGACCTCGTCGGCAGACAGCGGGTGCTGCCCCCAGAGGACTTCCATGACAACGGCCTCGGCCTCGCTGATACGGATCATCGTTTACGCCTGTAATTTTTTACGATTACACGAGTAAACAAAAGCCTTGTCAAGTCCTCACTAAGTGATTCAGGGGGGACATGCTGTAATGCCGGCACCCCCGCAGATACCGGACACCATGCCCCATCACGTGACCGACCTCGACGCCGCCGTGGACTGGCTGCTGAGCAACATCCAAGGCCCACTGCGCATCGGCGCCCCACTGGCGCTGGGCAAACCGCACCGTTTGCTCAATGCCCTGTACGCGCGTCTCGAACACGACCCGGCGCGGCCGCTGCAGTTGTATACCGCGCTGTCACTGAACCCGCCGCAGGCCAAAGGCGATGGTTTGGAAGCGCGCTTCATGCGCCCGTTCGTCGAGCGCCACTTCGGCGCAGACTTCCCGCGCCTTGCCTACTCCGATGCCATCGCCCGCGATGCGTTGCCTGCACATGTGCAGGTGGAAGAGTTCTACATGCAATCCGGCGCGCTGCTGCGGTCGACGCAGGCACAGCGCTACTACACCAGCCTCAACTACACGCATGCCGCCGATGCGGTAGCGCAGCGCGCGCCAAATGCCATCGTGCAGAAAGTGGCCTACCGCGAAGGCAGCCATCAGCTGTCGTTGTCGTGCAACAACGACATCACCCAGGACACCTTGGATGCCATCGCCAAGCGCGGCCTGCCCAAGCCCTTGTTGATTGCCGAGATTGATCCGCAACTGCCCTGGCTGGGCGGCACCGCCGCCGTTGATCCGGACTTCTTCGATCTGGTTATCACCCCACCCGGTCCCTACCCCCGGCTGTTTGGCCTGCCGCGGCAGCCGGTCAGCGATGCCGACTACGCCATCGGCCTGTACGCCAGCACCCTGGTGCGCGATGGCGGCACCTTGCAGATCGGCATCGGCACGCTGGCCGACGCGCTCAGCCATGCGCTGGTGTTGCGGCACACCGACAACGCACGCTACCGGCAGATCCTGCACGCGCTGGATCCGCAGATCGCCGAGCACCCGCTGGTGCATGAAGCAGGTGGGCTGGGGCCGTTCGAAATCGGCCTGTACGGCTGCAGCGAGATGCTCAACGAAGGCTTCCGCAAGCTGGTGCAGACCGGCGTTATCTGGCGCAAGGTGCATGACGATCTTGGCCTGATGCAGCGTTTGGCCGACGGCACTGCCAGCAATGGTGACCGCGGCCGACTTGCACGCGAAGGCGAGTACCTGCACGGTGCTTTCTATCTGGGCTCAACCGAGTTCTACGAGTGGCTGCGCAATCTCCCCGATGCCGAACGCGCCGCCATCGGCATGCGCCGCATCAGTGAGATCAACCAGCTCTACGGCGGCAACGAGGCATTGGAACGCCTTCAACGCCGCGATGCACGCTTCTTCAACTCCTGCATGATCGCCAGCGCGCTTGGCGCAGCGGCATCGGATGCGCTGGAAGATGGCCGTGTGGTCTCCGGCGTCGGCGGCCAGTACAACTTCGTGGCGATGGCGCATGCACTGCCCGATGCACGCAGCGTGCTGATGTTCCGTGCGACGCGTGAGGATGGCGGCAAGCCGCAATCCAATGTGCGCTGGAACTACGGGCACACCACGATCCCCCGCCATCTGCGCGATGTCTTCGTCAACGAGTACGGCATCGCCGACCTGCGCAACCTGACCGACGAAGATTGCGTGGCCGCGATGAGCAGCATCACCGATGCGGCATTCCAGTCGGAGCTGTTGGATCAGGCCAAGGCCTCGAAGAAACTCGCCGCCAACTTCAGCGCGCCAACACAGTGGCAACAGAACCGCGCCGAGGTGCTGCGCGCGAAACTTGCCCCATTCCGTGCCGATGGCAGTCTGCCGGACTATCCGCTGGGCAGTGACTTTGATGCCGTTGAACAGGATCTGGTACGCGCCTTGGGCTGGCTGAAATCAGCGACTGCGACGCCGATGGGCAAGCTGCGTACCATCGTCGCAGCCTTGCGCCAACCGCCAGCCGAGAACGATGCGATGTACATGCAGCGGATGGGACTGGAGCGACCGGCCAATTTTGGCGAGCGGCTCAATGCTGGGCTGTTGCGGGTTGGTCTGGCGCGGAGTGCCGGGAAAGCTTGATGGTGTGCATCGCAATCTGATCGCGCACAGAGAAGGCTGATTTTGTGGGAGCGGTGTAAGCCGCGAAGCTGAGAACCCCCGACTATCGACAGCTTTACCTGTTGCCAGCTTCGCGGCTGACGCCGCTCCTACATTGGTCGGAATGCCGGGAAAGCCCTTGCCGAGCATGGCTCGGCACTACCTGCCCCCTCCCTTTCGCGCAGCGAAGGGGAGGGTTGGGGAGGGGTTGGCCCTTCGCTGGGAAAGCTCCTGCCGAGCATGGCTCGGCACTACAGATCTGCCCCCTCCCTTTCGCGCAGCGAAGGGGAGGGTTGGGGAGGGGTGGCTTTTTGCTGGGAAAGCCCCTGCCGAGCATGGCTCGGCACTACAGTTGGGGCTGAGCCAAAACAAAGGCCGGGTTTCCCCGGCCTTTGTTCAAGACGCTCGACGGAAGGCTATCAGCCTGCGACCTGCGCCTTGGCAGCTGCCACAACCGCTTCGGTGGTGATGCCGAAGTGCTTGTACAGCTTGTCGGCCGGGGCCGATGCGCCGAAGGTGTCCAGACCAACAACCGCGCCGTCCAGGCCCACGTACTGGCGCCAGAAACCGGTGACGCCGGCTTCGACGGCAACGCGCTTGCGCACGGCATTTGGCAGCACGGATTCGCGGTAAGCGGCGTCCTGACGATCGAACACGTCGGTGCACGGCATCGACACCACGCGGGTCTTGATGCCGGCAGCGTCCAGCTCGGCCTTGGCCGCCACGGCCAGACCCACTTCCGAACCGGTGCCGATCAGGATCACGTCCGGGGTACCGGCTGCGTCAGCCAACACGTAGCCACCGCGTTCGATCTGCTGCACCTGCTCGGCCGTACGCGGCTGCGGGGCCAGGTTCTGGCGGCTGAAGATCAGGCAGCTCGGGCCATCCTTGCGAACGATGGCCGCCTTCCAGCTGACCGCCGATTCGGCCGCATCGCAGGGGCGCCACACATCGTTGTTGGGGATGTAGCGCAGCGAGGACACGTGCTCCACCGGCTGGTGGGTCGGGCCGTCTTCGCCCAGGCCGATCGAGTCATGGGTGAACACGTGGATGACGTGCGCCGGGATCAGCGCGCTCATGCGCAGCGCGTTGCGGGCGTAGTCGCTGAACACCAGGAAGGTGGCGTCGAACGGAAGGAAGCCGCCGTGCAGGGCCAGGCCGTTGGCAATCGCGCTCATGCCGAACTCACGCACGCCGTAGTGCACGTAGTTGGCGTGCGGGTCTTCGCCGACCACGGTCTGCGCACCCTTCCACAGGGTCAGGTTGGAACCGGCCAGGTCAGCCGAGCCGCCGATGATTTCCGGCAGCAGCGGTGCGAAGGCCTGGATGGCGTTCTGCGAGGCCTTGCGCGAGGCGATGTTCGGCGCTTCGGCCTGCACCTGGGCGATGTAGGCATCGGCCTGGGCAATGAAGTCAGCCGGCAGTTCGCCGTGCGAACGGCGGGTCAGTTCGTCGGCGTCGGCCGGGAACTGTGCAGCGTACTTGTCGAACAGCTGCTCCCACTCGGCCTGACGCAGGGTGCCGGTGCCGCCAGCGCGCCAGCCAGCGTAGATTTCTTCCGGAATCTCGAACGGCCCGTACGGCCAGTTCAGCGCCTTGCGGGTGGCTTCCAGCTCGTCCTTGCCCAGCGGTGCGCCGTGGCTGGATTCCTGGCCGGCCTTGTTCGGCGAACCAAAACCAATGGTGGTCTTGCAGCAGATCAGGGTCGGCTTGTCGAACTGCGACAGCGCCTGCTCGATGCCGGCCTTGATGCTTTCCGGATCGTGGCCGTCGACGCCGCGCACCACGTTCCAGCCGTAGGACTCGAAGCGTGCCGGGGTGTCGTCGGTGAACCAGCCTTCCACTTCACCGTCGATGGAGATGTTGTTGTCGTCCCAGAAGCAGACCAGCTTGTTCAGGCCCCAGGTACCGGCCAGCGAGGCGGCTTCGTGCGAGATGCCTTCCATCAGGCAGCCGTCGCCCATGAACACCCAGGTGCGGTGATCGACGACTTCGAATTCCGGGCGGTTGTAGCGCTGCGACAGCAGCTTTTCAGCCAGCGCGAAGCCCACGGCATTGGCCAGGCCCTGACCCAGCGGGCCGGTGGTGGTTTCCACGCCCGGGGTTTCATGACGCTCCGGGTGGCCGGCAGTGCGGCTGCCCAGCTGGCGGAAAGCCTTCAGTTCTTCGATCGGCAGGTCGTAGCCGCTCAGGTGCAGCAGCGCGTAGTGCAGCATCGAGCCGTGACCGTTGGACAGCACGAAGCGGTCGCGGTTGAACCACTTCGGGTTGTTCGGGTTGTGACGGAGATAGTCGTTCCAGAGCACTTCGGCGATATCGGCCATGCCCATCGGCATGCCGGGATGACCGGACTTGGCGGCTTCTACCGCATCAGCGGCAAGGAAACGGATGGCGTTCGCCAACTGGCGGCGGGTGGGCTGCGTCATGGGTCGTCAGAATCAGGAGGCTCCCGCGGAACTGCGGGCGGCCTATTGTCCCACAAGCTACCGCCGGGATCAGTCCGTAAAAGCTGACGGTAGTTCGTCTTGGTTTCGCCTGACAGGAACATGCCCAAGCAGAACGGCCACCCTGAACAGGGTGGCCGTCGTTACCGTAAACCCGCCGGAATTCACCCCTGCGGGTGATGCCGACCGATGCTGTCGTCACTCTCACCGCGCGCCACCAGGGTGGTCAGGGCCAGGTCACCGGTCACGTTCAACGCGGTACGGCACATGTCCAGGAAGTGGTTGACGCCCAGGATCAGGCCGATACCGGCAGGATTGACGCCGACCATGGCACAGATCAGTGCCACCACCGGCAGCGAACCCGACGGCACACCGGCCGTGCCGATACCACCGAGGATGCAGACCACCATCACCATGAACTGCTGGCCCATGCTCAGGTCCACGCCGAAGAACTGCGCCAGGAAGATCACCGTCACACCCTCGAACAGCGCGGTGCCATTCTGGTTGGCGGTAGCACCCACGGTCAGCACGAAGCGCGAAACCTTGTGCGGGAAGCCCATCTGGTCGGCCACGCGCAGCGCGGTCGGCAGGGTCGCATTGGACGACGCGGTGGAGAACGCCATCACTGTGGCCTCCTGCGTCTCACGGAAGAACCTGATCGGCGAGCGCCCGGCCAGCTTCACTGCGATGCCATAGCTGACGAACATGTGGGTGGCCAACGCCAGCACCACCACCCCTACATAGGCACCCAGCTTGATCAACAGATCAAAGCCAAAAATGGCGGCCAGGTTGAACATGAAGCAGGCCACCGCGTAAGGCGCCAGGCGGATGACCAGATTGATCAGGGTCATCGAGATTTCAAACAGGCCTTCAATGCCCTTGCGCAGCGTGGCCACCTTTTCAGCCGGCGACAACACCATGCCGATGCCCAGCATCAGCGCGAAGAACATCAGCGACAGGATCTTGCCGTTGTCCGAGGCCGCATCGAGCACATTGTTGGGCACGATCGACAGCAGCATGTCCAGGCCCTTGGGCTGCGAGCCCGCGCCCGCCACGATCGCCTGGCTGCGTTCGGCATTCTCGGCCAGCAGCTTGGCGGCAACAGCTGGATCAACACCGGCACCGGGCTGGAATAGATTGACCAGCAGCAAGCCGATCAATACCGCCACACCGGACAGCACGATGGTGTAGGCCAGCGATTTCCAGCCAATACGTCCCAGTGAGCGGATATCGCCCATCTCCGACACGCCCATCACCAGCGCCGAAAAAATCAGCGGCACGATCAGCATGAAGATCAGGCTCAGGAACAGCCCCGAGACCGGCGTGGTCAGATAGGTGGTGACCTCATGCACCCAAGACGCGTCAGGGCTGACCAGATGCACGATCAGGCCCAACAACAGACCTAAGCCGAAGCCGATCCCTATCTTCCAGTGGAACGGCAATTTGGCGGTGGTCTTGGCTGCATTGGCCATAAGCGGGTTTCCCTCCAGAGATTCGTTCAGCTTAACAGACGGTGTACAACCGCCCTTTTCAGCTTTGTCCCGGATAGAGAGGGTCCAATGGCGACTTTTCCACCACTGCGGTTTTCCGCCATCGCGGACCGGCCTTGAATACCTCGCGCAACTGCGCGCGCGCCGCGCTCACGTCGCCCTCGCCGCCCCAGCGGGCGCGCTGCATGCGCTGCAGCGCATCGCGTTGTGCCGGGTCATCCAGTTTCTGCAATACCGCGTCGAGCCCGTCCACACCACCCATCACGGCAAGGATGTGTGCCACCTCGTCCAGGCTGCCCGCATCCAGGGCGCGGCGCAGGTCTGCCGTGCCGTAGCGCGAACCAGCGCTGGCAGATTGCGCTGCAGGCCCATCGCGGGCCACCGCCGGAGCATGGCGGCGCGACAGCCCCCAGATCAGCGTGGCCAGCCACAACAAGGCGAAACCGGCCGCCAGCGCGGGCCACAGCCAATTGCTTGCGGCGTCCGGCGACGCCGCCAGGGCGTTACCTGCAGCCACCGCGGCAGACCCGGCAGCTGCCGGCTGCACCAGCGGTGGCGCGACCATGCCGGTAGTGCTCCCTTGGGCTACCTGCAATGACAGCGCCGGCAGCGAGGTGGTGCGCGCCTGGCCCGCCGCAACGTCCCACCATTGCATCTGGATGCCGGGCACGGCCAATGCGCCGGTCTGCTGCGGCACGATCGAATAGCGCCGGGTCAACTTCAACTGCGGGCTGGAACCCTCGAACGTTTCATCGTACTGCGGTGGCTCGGCGAACACCTGTGCACTGTCGCCCAGCGATGGCACCGGCAGCTCCGGGAACTGTGCCTTGGTGGCGCCGCTGGCGATTGCCTCCACTTCGATCGCAATCGCCTCGCCGGTACGCCCGCTATTGGGCGCGGCGGTATAGCGCAGCTGCAGGTTCTTCAGCGGCAACCACGGTTGTGGCGCATCGGCAGGTGTCGCCCGTACCTGCAGGGTCTGGTCAGGACCGCGGGCACTGAGCTGGCCGTTGTCGCGGCCAAAGAAGTCATCGAAGAATCCGCCCGCGCCCTGCCCGCTGAAGCGCGCACCAGCCAACTGCAGCGGGCCGCTGCGCTCGGGAATCAGCAGGAAGCGACGCTCGACCACGTTGTAGCGGCGCCCGCCGACCTCCCGCACGGAGGTACGGTCATCGCCAACGCGCTGCAGCGATGCTGCCGCCGGTGTATCCAGCACCAGTTCGCCGGAGGCCAACTGGGTGGCGAAGTACAACCTCACCACCACACCCACGCTCTGCTGCACGTAGGGCTGTTTGTCGTCCACCTCGGTTTCGATGAAGGCCAGTGCGTTGCCGTCACGGCTGGCGATCGGCGCCTCGTCCACCTTCACCAGCAAGGGCGTGGTACTCCCGCCACCGACGCGCAGCGCAGGAATGTCCAGCATGCCGGCGCGCCGCGGTGTCAGCACAACCGTGTACTGGGCGAAGTTGCGGGAGGCGCCACCGCCCAGCTGCAACTGACGGCTGCTGCTCTGCGCACCAAGCACGAAATCGACCTCGAGCGGCGCGTACTCGGGGCTGCCCGATTGATCGGTCTCGATGGTCAGCGTGATCGACTCACCCTGCTTGATGCTGTCCCGATCCAACCAGGCGCGCGTCTGTGCCTGCAGCAGGCCACTAAAGACCAACAGGCCCAGCAACAGCCATAGCTGCAACTGCAGGACCTTGCCTGCGTGATTCTTGCTCATCGCTTTTCCCGCATCCGACGCTCGTACTCGAGCTGGAATTTTGCTTTCAACAAATCACCCGGCTCGTCCGTCACGCGCTGCATCCAGGCTTCCACCGCTTGTTGCTGTTCACGCTGCGCAGGTGTCATCGCCGCCCGCGCGGCGGACTGCTGCCCGCCCTCATCCGCCTGCTGTTGGCGCATGGCCTCGGCCATGCGCTGACGCTGGGCCTGGTCAGCCTGCTCCTGCTTTCCCGCATCTTCCGTCTGCGGCGGCTGCGGTTCGCCCCGCCCGGAGGACGATGCGTCGGAGCTGGGGGGAGACTGCGCAGCCGGTGGCTGCGACTGCTGCGATTGGCCGGATTGCTGCCCCTGTTGTCCCTGCGGCTGCCCCTGCTGCTGCCCCTGCGGTTGTCCCTGCTGGTTCTGTTGCGAATCCTGCTGTGACTTCTGCTGCCCGCTCTGATCCTTGCCCTGCTGCGGCTTGGACGGGTTCTGCTGGCTACCCTGCTGCCCCTGCGGCGATTTGCGCTTGCGTGCGGCGTCCACCGCAGCGCGGTTCGCCACCGCATCCGGCATGCCCGGATGCGCCTTCAGGGCACGGTCGTAGGCGGCAATCGCCTCGTCATACTTGCCCTGACGGGCAAGCGCGTTACCCAGGTTGTACCACCCCTGGTCATTGTCGATGCCCTCGAATTTTCTCTGCGCGGTAGCGAAATCACCCAGTCTGTATGCCTCGACGCCTTCGCCCAGGCGCTGATGCTGGCGCTGATCGGCACGCTGCCACCAACCGCCCTGCTCCGCTGCATGGGCAGGCTGCAGGACCGGCAACAACAGGCATAGCGCCAATACCGGCATGACCCGGCGCGGGCGACGGAACGCAAACAACGCCAGCAGCAACAGCGGCGGCAACAACCAGTAGCCTTCATCCTGCCATTGCTTGCCCGCACTGGCCTGCTGCGCACGATCCTGCGCACCGGCCTGTGGCTCCAGCACCCCCAGGGCCTGCAGATCTGCCGAGGTAGTGGCGATGCGTTGATAGCCACCACCGCCGGCTGCAGCCAAACCTCGCAGTGAGGTTTCGTCCAGGTGCGCCTGTTCGATCGCCCCACGCGGATCGCGATAGGACGCACCTTGCAGGCTGCCCAGGCCGATCACTGAAACACGATAGCCCGCCACGCGCAGCTTGGCCGCTTCGGCCAGTGCCGCGGCGTCGGCATGATCACTCAACAACAGTATCTCGCCATTGCGGGCCCCGGACTGCTTCAGCAGATCACCTGCCCAGAGCAGTGCCTTGTCCGCGCGCTGACCATCCACCGGCATCACTTCCGGTGCCAGCGCATCAAGAAACAGCGCGACGTTGGCGGCATCATCGGTCAGCGGCGCAACCGTGAATGGCTCCCAGGCGAAGGCAATCAAGGCTACCTCGCCGCCCTTGCGCTCGCGCAGCAGGGTGGCCAGCTTCGCGCGTGCCTGCAGCAGGCGCGACGGCGGCAGGTCGGTGGCGCGAATGCTGCTGGACAAGTCCAGTACGATCACCAGCGGCGTCTTCGACTCCCACAACGGCTGATCCAGTTGACGCCAACTTGGCCCTGCAAGCGCAAGCACCGCCAGCACCAGGCCGAGCGCCAGCCCTGCACTGCCCCACCAGCCACGCTTGCCGCCTTTACTCAACAGCTGCGCCAATAGATGCGGGTCCACTGCTTCGTGCCAACGGGCACTGCGCTGACGGCGCCACCAACTGCCGAGCAGCGCAGCCGGCACCAGCAAGAGCGCCCACAGCCACTCCGGACGCAGGAAATGCAGATTCTGCCAATCAATCATTGCCGCAGCCCCCGCCAGGCCAATGCCGTCATGCCCAGCAGCAGCGATAACGCCAACGGCCACGGATAGCGTTCGATCCGCAGCCGCACCGCGGGACCGGCGTCCTTCACCGGTTCCAATCGATCCAGCTCGGCATAGATGTTGACCAGTTCATCCGTATCGCGGGCGCGGAAGAAGCGGCCACCGGTTTCATCAGCCACCTTGGTCAAGGTAGCCTCGTCCACCTGATCATCGGCCCCGGGCAACTGCACACCGAACAAGGACATGCCGCCACTGCCACCAAAGGCGATGGTGTAGACCCGCACGCCTTCGGCCTTGGCCAGTTCTGCCGCCTTCAACGGTTCCAGCACGCCGGCGGTGTTCACACCATCGGTGAGCACGATCAGCACCCGCTGTCCCTGAGGCTGCTCGCGCAGACGCTTCACCGACAAGGCGATGGCGTCACCCAATGCCGTCTCACGTCCGGCCAGCCCGACCACGCTGTCGCGCAGTTGGTCACGCACGGTGGCGCGGTCGGCCGTCAACGGGGTCAAGGCATAGGCACGCTGGCCGAACACCAGCAAGCCAATGCGATCCCCTTCGCGGCGCTCGAGGAAATCCGCCAGCACTGCCTTGGCAGCGGTCAGGCGGTCCACCACCTGACCGCCCAATTGCATGTCCGGCTCACTCATGCTGCCGGACAAGTCCACCGCCAGCATCATCTGCCGCGCCTGCCGTGGCGGCTCGATCGGTTCACCCAACTGCTGTGGACGCGCCAACGCGGTACACAGGCATAACCATGCCAGCGACAACAACAAGGTCTGCAGCACCGCACCAGCCCGCGACGGCGCCTGTTCCTGCAGCCGCTCCGGCTCGTAGGGCACGCGCAGCGCGGCGCCATATTGTTCGCGTAGCGGCCACAAAAGCATCAACAGTGGCAACGGCAGCGCCAGCCATGCCCACGGCCAGGCAAAGCTCGGCCACAGGTTCGACCAGTTGGCGAAGATGTCCTGCATCAACGTCGCCCTGCCATCAGTTCCAGGAAACGCGTGCGCGCCAGCTGGCAGGCACGATCCACCTGCTCGCCCTCAAGCTGAGGACGGAACCCGCCATCCAGCAGCAATCGGCCTTCGCCGCCGCTGAAATCCGTTCGTTTGCCGCCATCAAGAAAACGCAACCACGCATCGCCCTGCAACTGCACTGCCCGCGGATCGATCCGCCGCGCCGCGCGGCGCAGCAGCTCGGAGGCCGCAGCCAATCGTGCAGGCCCCTGCGGCACCACCTGTAGCTGCCGGTCGAACAGGTTCGTCCAACGCTGCAGGCGCCGGCGGCGGAAGAAATAGAGGGTCAATCCAATCAATGCGAGCACCACGACCGCACCGATCAGCAGCCACCAGCCCGGCGCCAGCGGCCACCAGCCCGGTGCTGCAGGCAGGTGCACATCCCGCAGTGGCAGTTGTGCGGCCATCAGCCCACGCTCCGGTTCGGTGTCGCGCCCAACCAGGCATCACTGGCATCGTCGGTGACCAATGTGCTGACGCGGATGCGTCGCCCCGGCAACTGTCGGCACAGTGCCTCGACCGGCCCGACCAGCGCTTCGTGCCAGGCCTCGCGTACGTTGCTTGCGGTCAGATCCAGCTGCAGACGGCCAGCCCGTGTCTGCAATGGCAGAACACATCGCGGAGGCGATATCTCAAGAGGATCCAGCAGCAACACCAGTTCCACCTCCACATGCATTGCCAACGATGACCAGGTGGCGGCTGCCACGGCTTGTGCACTGACCGGATCGGCCAGCACCACCGCACGTGCACCCGGGTGCAACACCCGGGCGGCCTGTTCCAACGCCAGTTGCAGGCCACCATCATCAGTCGGTCGCTCGCCGTACCAACGCACAAGGGCGTCCAGGCTCCGCAACACCCCGCGAGTTCCGCCAGCCGGGGGGACCAATGCCTGCTGCGCGGAACCACGCAGCGCCGCTATCCGATCGCCGTCACGCAGTGCCGACCACGCCGCAACCGCACCAGCGCGGGCCGCCTGCACCGACTTGAAGCGCACCCGCGTACCGAAATAAAGCGCCGGTGCAGTGTCCGCAATCAACAAGGTGACCCGCTCGCGCTCGGTCTGGAAGGTCTTGGTATGCGTGGCATCGGTACGTGCGGTCAGTTTCCAGTCGATGTGCCGCGCATCGTCACCCGCTACGTACTCACGCGACTCGGCGTACTCCATGCCACGACCACGCAGCATCGAGGCGGCGCGGCCGCTTACCGCGTAATGGCCGCGCCGGGCCTTGCGGCCGCCGTTGGCGGAACCGCGCAAGGCGATCAGCTCGGCCAACTGTGGTCGGATGCCATCGGCGGCGGCCACGACCTGCGGTGCTTGCCTGGTTACCGGCACATTCATTGCCGGTCCACCTGCAAACGTGGCCCTTCAACCGTTCCGGTGCCGCCGCCCGTCATCACACCCGGCCTCAAGGCAGGGGCACGCAGTCGAGCAGGGCAGCCACCAGACGCTCGCCGTCCCAACCCTCGGCGGCAGCCTCGTAGCTGGGCAATACACGATGGCGCAGCACATCGGCGGCAACACCGCGTACGTCATCGGGTGTCACATAGTCGCGATTGGCCAGCCAGGCACGCGCACGCGCGCAGCGCTCCAGTGCAATCGAACCGCGCGGGCTCGCGCCCCAGGCAATACGCTTGGCCAGCTTGGCGTCGTAAGCACTGGCGTCGCGCGAGGCCAGCACCAGCGCCACCAGGTAGCGTTCCAGCTGCGGCGCCATATGCAGTTCCAACACCTCGCGCCGCGCCTGTTCGACCTTCTGCAGCGATATCTTCTCGACAGCTGCCTGCTGCGGCCGCATCGCCCGCAAGGCGCGCTCGCGTGCAAGCCGCAGGATCTCGGTCTCGGCGCTGGCATCGGGGTAACCGATGCGCACATGCATCAGGAAACGGTCCAACTGGGCTTCGGGCAGTGGGAAAGTGCCTTCCTGCTCGATCGGATTCTGCGTGGCCATCACCAGGAACACCTCCGGCAATGGGTAGGTATTTCGACCGACCGTCACCTGCCGCTCGCCCATTGCCTCCAGCAGCGCCGACTGCACCTTCGCCGGGGCACGATTGATTTCGTCCGCCAACAGGATCGGATGGAAAATCGGCCCGGCCTGGAATTCGAAACGTCCTTCCTGTGAACGCCAGATATCGGTGCCGGTGAGGTCGGCAGGCAGCAGGTCCGGGGTGAACTGGATGCGCGCGAAACTGGCATCGATACGCGACGCCAGGGCACGGATGGCGGTGGTCTTGGCCAGCCCGGGGGCCCCCTCCACCAACAAGTGGCCATCCGCCAACAGCGCGGTCAGCAGCCGGTCGACCAGCAAGGACTGGCCGACGATTTCGCTGGCCAGCGCATCGCGCAAGGCGGTGAATTCCTGATGCAGGTCGCCGTCACGGACCGGCGCATCGGTTTGGGTGGGCAATTGAGGGGGCAGGTTCATAGGCGCAGTTTGACTGATCTGCGATGAAATGGTTCCAAACAGATCGCCGCAAACGAAAAAGGGCCGCGTCCGCGGCCCTTTTTCTCATCCACAACAGGCGCTTACTGGGCAGCCTTGGCGACGCGCAGGATCTTCGGAGTCACGAAGACCAGCAGCTCGGCCTTGTCCTTGCTGCGACCACGCTTCTTGAACAGATTGCCAAGGAAGGGGACGTCGCCGAGGAACGGGACCTTGCTGATGCTCTCACGGTCACTGAATTCGTACACGCCACCGATGACCACCGTCTGGCCGTCATCCACCAGTACGGCGGTGTTGATCTCGCGACGATTGATGACCGGGACAACGCCGAAGTTGGTAATGGTCAGGTATTCGTCGACCTCGTCCTTCTTGACGTTCATGTTGAGGAAGACGCGATTGTCCTGGGTGATGGTCGGAGTGACCTTCAGTTCCAGCAACACTTCCTTGAACTGCACGTTCGGCGTTGCTGCAGCGCCACCAACGCCACCGGTAATGGTTACATAGCCGATTTCCTTACCCTGCTTGATCACACCTTCCCGCTGGTTGGCGGTGACGATGCGAGGGTTGGAAATGACCTCGCCGCGGCCTTCTTCCTGCAGGGCCGACAACTCAAGATCCAGGTTGAAGTTCGCACCCAGCAAGGTATAGGCAAGGCTCGGCCCCAAACCATTGGCCGAAGTAAACGTGCCTGCCGGCAGATTGACGTTGAGTCCGCGATTGGCGCTACCGCCGCCATTAGTGGTATTGCCAATCGTCGCCTGGTTGTCGCCCTCGTTATAAGTGCGCTTGCCGCCAATGCCAAACTTGGCACCCAGGTCTCTTGCAAAGGTGTCGTTGGCGATGACAATACGACCCTCTATGAGCACCTGGTCGACCGGGCGATCGATCACACCGATCAGCTCACGCATCTGCGCGACCTTCTTCGGAATGTCACTGATCATCAGGGTATTGGTGCGCTCATCGGCGACCAGACGACCGCGTGGCGAAAGGAAGCCATTTTCATTCTGTCCACTACTATCACCGCCACCAGAGCCACCAATACCCTTGGCCTCGGTCAGGGCTTTGAAAATGGTGGTCGCGCTGTGGTAGTTGATCTGCACGTAGTCGGTGATCAGGTCCGAGCGGTTCTCGATCGCGATACGCGCGTCTTCCTTGTCCTGCTCGAACTTGGCCAGCTCCGGCTGCGGCGCAACCCAGATCACGCCACCCTCGCGGCGCTTGTCCAGGCCCTTGGCACGCAAGACGATGTCCAGTGCCTGATCCCACGGCACGTTGACCAGGCGCAGGGTCACATTGCCCTGCACCGTGTCCGAAGCCACTACGTTCAGGTTGGACTCTTCGGCGATCAACTGCAGCACGGTGCGCACCGGCACGTCCTGGAAGTTGAAGGTCACCGGACGACCACTGTAACCACGTGCAGCAACGGTAGCCGCTGCCTGCGCAACCGTCTTGGAGGTCACCGCGCCGGTAGCCACCTCGGCCTGCCGCGGGGTGATCTCGACGACGTACTCATTGCCGGTCTGGTATGCCAGCGAGTCAAATGCACCGTTGGTGCTGAGCACCAGCTGCGAACCCTGCCCGGACGGCTTGGCGTCGATGCGCTGTACCGGCGTGGCAAAGTCCACGACGTTGAGCGGACGTTGCAGCTCGGCCGGCAACACGGCGTTGCCAACGTCGATCACGACGTTGTTGCCCTGGTTGCGCAGATCCGGGCTGGCGCCCTGGCCGTCAAACTGCAGGATCAGACGTCCCGCGCCATCATCGGCACGCTTGAAGTCGATCTTGGTTACGGAAACCGCCTTCACCGCCTGCTGGGTGGCCGCGGCTGCGCCGCCGACACCGTTGGCAGGCTGTGCTGCGAATGAAGAGCCGCACACCGCTGCCAACGCCACTCCCAGGGCGCAGACGCGGACCAGTGCATGGCGCCGGATGGGACGCAGGCTCAGGGCTTTGGTAAAAGTCATCGTGCTATCCCCTAATCAATCAACGATCGTCCAGTGCAAGCGAGGCTGGGCGTTCCAGCCAGCCACCTGCACCGTCCGGCACCAGTTCAATCAACTCGATCCCGTCCTCGCGCACCCCCGTTACACGGCCATCGCTCTGGCCCATGTACACCCCGGGACGTACACGGTAGGTGACCTTGTCCGGCCCCATCACCAGTGCCACGGCACCTCCGCCACTGCCGATGGTACCGACCATGTCCAGGCTGTCGAGCGGGAACGCTTCAAGCGGTTCCTTGCGACGGTTCGGATCCGGCCGCAGCTGGCTGTTGCCGTCATCGGACACCCAGGCATCACTGAACGGATCGCGCAGCCCCTGGGCCGAGTATTCAAACGTTTCGAACTGCTGCATCACCGGCAGCGACTCCAGCGGCTCGGCCGGGCGTGCACGCACGTCGGCTATCCATTTCTCAAGATTGGGCGCATCGCCCGGTGTGCTGGTGATGCTGCGGGCGCAACCGCCCAGCAACACCATGCACACCATGCCCAGCGCCAAGGAAGAAGTCTTGCGCATGATCAGGCCCCTCCCTTCTTCTTGGCATCGGCGGCAGCTGCTTTTTCCTGCTCGGCCAACTCGGCGTCATCCAGATAACGGTAGGTCTTGACCGTACCGGAAAGCTCCAGCGCCCCTCCCGGGGTAATGACGCCCTGCCCGCCCTTGGGCTTCAGGTTGATGTCGTGCATGGTCAGGATGACCACGCGCGGCAGCGAGGCGACACCACTGACGAAGGCACCGAACTGGTGATAACTGCCAACAAGGCGCAGCGCGATCGGCTTCTCAGCATAGAACTCTTTCAAGGTCTCGTCGCCGGGCTTGAACAACTCGTTGTTCAAACCGCTGGACAACGCGGTCTGCGACACATCGATGATCAGGTCCGGCATTTCGGTCTTGCTCGGCAACTGTCGCAGCATCTGCTGCAACACCTGCTCCATCTGCGCCAGCTGCAGCTTCAAGGGCTCCAGGTTGACCGCACGCTTCTGCTCATCCACGAAGTCATCGCGCAGCGTGGCCTCCTTGTTCACCAGGCCTTCGAGCTCTTCGCGCTGGCCGCGAACGACCAGCAGATACGAAAGAACGATGATGAGCAGCGATAGCAATACGCAGAACACGATCTTCGCGTTGCGTGGCCACGCGCCGATATTGTTGAAGTCCAGCTCTTTGGCGTTGAATTTCTTGCTCACGAACGAGCCTCCTTCTGCGCCGGCACCGCCGGCGCTGCCTCAGCCTTGGGCTGCTCTGCGCCACCGGCAGGGGCTACAGGAGCGGCAGCAGGTGTTGTTGTTGCCGGCGCAGCGGGTGCCGCCGCGCCTGCTGCAGCCGGCGCCGCCGCAGGGGCTGCAGCTGCAGTGGAAGCAGCATCGGTGACAACAATTTCACCGCCTTCGGCTTGCCCATCGCCTGGCGTGGGCAGCTTCACCTTGAGGGTGAACACATACGGCAGGGACTTGATGTCGACGACGCTGCCGCCCTTGTCCTGCGGATCCTGTGCCCGTGCCTCGATGATCGACAACTCGGGACTGGTCATCCAACCCGAGGTCTCGAGGTTGCGCATATAGGTACTGACGCGCGCGTTGGACTGCGTGCGACCTTCAAGCGTCAGCGTATCGCCTTCCTGCTTGAGTGCCGTCAGCACCACGCCATCGGGAATGGTACGCACCAGCGAATCGAACAGGTGCACCATCTGCGAGCGCTTGCCCTGCAGTTCCTCGATCACCTTCTTGCGATCAAGCAGGCGCCTCTTCTGCACGTCGAGGCGGTCGATTTCCTTGTTCTGTTCCTTGACCTTGGCGATCTCCGCTTCAAGGTAGGCATTGCGGTCGTTCTGCCCGCTGATCTGCTGGCTGAAATAGAACCACAGCAAGCCCGACAGCACCACACCACTGAGCGCAGCAAAGCCCAGCATCCCGTAGAACTCACGCTGGCGCTGTTTGCGGCGCTCCTCGCGCCACGGCAATAGGTTGATCCGTGCCATCAGTCAAACCCCCTCATGGCCAGACCCGTCGCGATCATCAGCGCCGGTGCATCCTGGTTCAGCGCATGCGCCTGGACTTTCGGCCCCAGCGTCATCTGCGCCAACGGATTGGCCACCGACGTCGCCACGCCCAGCTGCTCTTCCACCATCGTCGGCAGGCCGACCAGCGCAGCACAACCGCCGGCCAGCACGATGTGGTCGACGCGATTGAATTCGCTACCGGCGTAGAAGAACTGCAACAGGCGGCTGATCTGCTGCACCGTCGCTTCCTTGAATGGCTCCAGCACCTCGACATCGTAGCTTTCAGGCAGGCCGCCCTGGCGCTTGGCCAGACCGGCTTCCTCGTAGCTCAGACCGTAGCGACGCATCACCTCGTCGGTGAGCTGCTTGCCACCGAACACCTGTTCACGGCTGTACAGGCTGCGACCACCGCGCAATACGTTGAGGGTGGTCATGGTTGCACCGATATCGACCAGCGCCACCACGCCATCGCTGGGTACAGCCAGCTCGCTGGCGACCAGCGCGAACGCGTTCTCGATAGCGAACGCCTCCACATCCATCACCTTGGCGGTCAGTCCACCCAGTTCAAGTGCGGACTGGCGCAGCTCGACGTTCTCCGAACGCGATGCGGCCAACAGGACCTGCACCATTTCCGGATTGTTCGGCACGGGACCCAGCACTTCGAAATCGAGATTCACTTCGTCGATCGGGTACGGGATGTAGTTCACCGCTTCCAGTTCGACCTGTGCCTCCAGATCGTTCTCGTCCAGGTCCGCCGGCATCGGGATCACCTTGGTGATCACCGCAGAGCCAGCAACAGCGGCGGCCGCCCCCTTGGCCTTGCTGCCTGAACGCGCAACAGCCCGCCGAATCGCTTCGCCGACTGCTTCGACTTCGACAATGTTTTTCTCCACCACCGCATTCGGCGGAAGAGGTTCCACGGCGTAGTGTTCCACGCGGAAACGGTTACCGCTGCGGGAAAGCTGCAATAGCTTTACCGCAGTCGAACTGATGTCGACACCAATGATTGGTGCCTGACTCTTTGGGATAAGCCCCACGGATTCTCCCCTGCCGACGGGCACTTGGACGCAAGTCTTGCGTCGGCGCATTAATAACGTTTTTACAGCAAATGGCAACCACCGGGAATGCGAGACGCGATCTGCATCACGCCGCCCAGCTGTATCTCATTTGCTCTCCCCAGGACGCGGCCCCAGCCGCTCCCCTGCGTAATCTATACTCTGCGGCTACAAAAACCGCAATCGGGACTTCTGGATGCCACGTTTTCGTCGCTGGCTGCGCTGGCTGCTGGCCCTCTTCGTCGCCTTCTCTCTGGTCGGCGCAATCGCCATTGGCTCGCTCTATTACGTTGTCTCATCCAAGCTCCCGGACGTGCAGGCGCTGCGCAATGTCGAATTGCAGGAGCCGATGTATGTCTATGATAACGAAGGGAAATTGATGGCGGTATTCGGCGAGACCCGCCGCTACCCGGTACAGATGAAGGACGTTCCGGAGCGCCTGAAGCAGGCTTTCCTGGCCACCGAGGACGCCCGTTTCTACCAACACGACGGCATCGACTACAAGGGTATTGCCCGCGCCGTATGGCTGATCGCCCGCACCGGCTCCAAGGACGGCGTGCCCGGCGGATCGACCATCACCCAGCAGGTTGCGCGGCAATTCTTCCTCAGCAGCGAGGTCAGCTACACCCGCAAGTTCGCCGAAATCCTGCTTGCCCGCAAAATCGAGAGCGAGTTGAGCAAGGACGAGATCTTCGAGCTGTACCTCAACAAGAGCTTCTTCGGTAATCGCGCTTACGGTATCGGTGCCGCTGCCGAGTACTACTACGGCAAGAAACTGGCCGAGCTCGACCTGGACGAAATGGCCTCGCTGGCTGGCATTCCCAAGTTCCCTTCCAGCGGCAACCCGCTGAGCAACCCCGAGCGCGCACGCCAGCGCCGCGACAACTACGTGCTGCAGCGCATGGCCGACCTCGGCTACGTCAGCCAGGCCGAGGCCGATGCGGCCAAGGCGGTGGCCATGCACGCCAGCCCGCATGAGCCGCCGGTGCAGGTCTACGCACCCTATGTGGCCGAGCTGGTACGCCAGGAAATGATCGCCAAGTACGGCGGCGACGTGCTCAATAAGGGCTACCACGTCACCACCACCATCAATGGCCGACTGCAGGAAGCGGCCAACACCGCGGTGCGCGATGGCCTGCTGACCTATGACCACCGCCATGGCTGGCATGGGGTGGAACAGCATTTCGACGTTGCCGCCGATGCCGACAACACTGCCCTGGCCCGCCACATCGCGGGCATCCCGGCGCAGTCGGGCCTGCAGCCAGCGGTGGTTTCGGCCACCCACGCCGACGGCGGCATCACCGTGGTGCTGGCGGACCGCAGCGAGCTGGTGCTGCCGGTGGCGTCCAGTCGCTGGACCAATCGCAGCCCTGCCAAACTGGTCACCCGCGGCGACATGATCCGCGTGCGCGCCGGTGCGAAGGAAGGCGAATGGCTGATCGACCAGATTCCGCGTGGGCAAAGCGCGCTGGTCTCGGTCGACGCCGACAGCGGTGCACTGCGTGCGCTGGTTGGCGGCTTCAGCTTTGCCGGCAACAAATTCAACCGTGCCACCCAGGCACGCCGCCAGCCGGGCTCCAGCTTCAAGCCCTTCATCTATGCCGCCGCCTTCGACAAGGGCTTCAACCCGGCCTCGATCGTGCTGGATGCGCCCGTGGTGTTCCGCGACCGTCGCGGCAAGACCTGGCAGCCGCAGAACGATGGTGGCGGCTTCCGTGGCCCGATGCGCCTGCGCGAAGCGCTGGTGCAGTCGCGCAACCTAGTCTCGGTGCGCCTGCTGGACAGCATGGGCGTGGACTATGCGCGCAAATACATCAGCGAATTCGGCTTCCAGGAGGCCGAGCTGCCGCCCAACCTGTCGATGTCGCTGGGCACCGCCTCGCTGACCCCGCTGTCGGTGGCGCGCGGCTATGCCGTGTTCGCCAACGGCGGCTCGCGCGTGGACACCTGGATCGTCGATGAGATCAAGGACCGCGACGGCACCGTGATCTTCAAGGAAAACCCGGCCATGGCCTGCCGCGGCTGCGGCGGCATCTCCGCCACGGGCGCAGCACCGGCCAGCCAGGTGGTGGATGGCTTCAACTTCGGCGCCGAGACGGCACCCGCTCCGGTGGCTGCCAAGCCGGCGGAGGCCAAGCCCGAAACCGTCGAGCCGGCCAAGCCGGTCAATCCGGACGCCCGCACCGCGCCACGCGCCATCGACGAACGCACCGCCTACCAGCTGGTGTCGATGATGCGCGACGTGGTCCAACGCGGTACCGGCACCGCGGCCAAGGTATTGGGTCGCGAGGACGTCGGCGGCAAGACCGGCTCCACCAATGACCACCGCGATGCCTGGTTCTCCGGCTTCGGCGGCCCGCTGGCAACGACGGTATGGGTCGGTCGCGACGATTTCCGTTCGCTGGGCTACCGCGAGTACGGCGGCAAGGCGGCCCTGCCGATCTGGATCGACTACATGCGCGAGGCGCTGAAGGACGTCCCGATCGCCAGGAACGACCCGCCCTCGGGCATGGTCCAGGCCACCCTCAACGGCGCCACCGAATGGGTCAAGACCGAAGACCTGGACCGCGTGCAGGATTTCGACTTCGGCCAGCAGGATCATGCTACCGACGACGCTGCGTTCGACATCTTCTGATCGTTCGCGCAGGCGGCGGGACGCAAGCCCCGCCGCCTGCCTACAATCGGGCCAGCGACCACCAGGTAGAGCCCGATGCCGTCTTCACCACCGCCCTCACTCCAGCGCAACAGCCGCGAGCGCCAGTTGATCGCGCAGGAAGCCGCACGCCTGGTTGCCGAAAGCGGCATCCACGATCTTGAGCACGCACGCCGCAAGGCCGCCAGCAAGCTTGGTATCACCAGCGAGGCCCTGTGGCCGCGGCTCAACGAGATCGAGCAAGCGCTGCGCGAACACCAGTTGCTGTTTGCCGCTTCCAGCCAACCCGGCGCACTGCGCCTGCACCGCGAATCGGCGCTGCAGGCAATGCAGTTTCTACAAGCCTTCCAGCCGCGCCTGACCGGCGCGGTACTGAGCGGCCTCGCCGACAGCAACAGCCCCGTCATCCTGCACCTGCACTGTGACGATGCCGATGCGGTGCAGCGTTTCCTGCATGAGCAGCGCATTCCTGCCGAATCGCGCGCCTGGCCATTGCGACTTGCCGGCCATCCGTCGAAACAGCATTTCCCCGGCTGCGAATTCGCCGCCGACGGCATCGCCTTCGAACTGGTGGTACTGCCCGAGGATGCGCTGCGGCAACCACCGGTGTCGGCGGAAGACGGCAAACCCCTGCCGCGCGCGACATTGGCGCAGCTGAGGCAATTGCTGGCACTGGAAGCATAGGACGACGGTAGTGCCGGGCCCCGGGTGGGCCCCCAGTTTCAAGGCAGCCGACCCCGCCCCCGCCCGCGCAGCGCAAGCCCGCCACGATAAGGGTTTTTGTGCGGCGGGCC